>VHDG01000384.1 GCA_016871475.1 Verrucomicrobiota bacterium | reverse complement strand
AATAGGTTTCCACCCCTTGCAGCGCCAGCACCCCTGCAACCCACGAAGCCAACAACAGCAACCGGACGCTGGGCGCACACACAGACATGGCGTGTAGAGAAATCCCAACGCGGTAAGGACAGGCTTGCTTCATATCAACTCTCTCATGGGCATGCATCCCTCCGGGACGAGGAACTGGGGACGACTTGTGAGGTCTTGAACAGTGGCCTGGGAAACATCGATGCCCAGGTTGTGGTAGAGCGTGGCGAAGACCTCGCCGAACCGGACGGGGCGTTCGGTAGGTTCTCCACCCAGACGATCTGTGGCTCCGATAACCTGGCCGGTTCGCATCCCTCCTCCTGCGAGCAGAGCGCAGGACACACGAGGCCAATGATCCCGGCCCGCGTCCTTGTTGATGACAGGTGTCCGACCAAACTCACCCCAGACAACCACGCTGACATCCCGGTCGAGCCCGCGCTGATGGAGATCCTCGATCAAGGCACTCAATCCCTGGTCGAGCAGAGGAAGGTCATTGCGGGCGTTGCCGAAGTTGTTTCCGTGGTAATCCCAGAAGCCATACGCCACCGTAACCGCACGAGCCCCGGCCTCGACCAATCTGCGGGCTGCCAGGAACTGTTCATTCAGCATCGGAGCCGCATCTCCATGCACCCGGGGATCACCCTTGCCGTAGCGTTCGAGAACCTTCGGATCCTCCTTGCGAACATCCAAGGCTTCCAACAGGCGGTTCGAAGTCATCATTCCGAACGCTTGCTCGTTGAAAGTATCGAGACCGTCCATCAAACCACTCGCATCCACATCACGACGCAGGGAATCGAAACTCTTGAGAAGCGCGCGGCGATCTGCCAAACGCTCGAGGGTAATCCCATTCAGTGTCATGTCGGCCTTGCAATCGCCCTCCGGACGAAATGACCGGTGAGACACTCCAAGGAATCCAGGTCCCGAAGCGTTGTACGGCCTGTGTTGCATCCGCGGCTCGAGCCCCATGAACGCAGGTATCGAAGGATGGGCAGCGCCCTGAACTTTGGAAATCAGGGAACCAAAGGCAGGCCATCCTCCCGGCGGCTCATTCTCGCGACGACGCCCCGTCAAACACATGAAATCCGAATGATCATCCCGTGCATCCGAGATCGAACGAATCACGGCAACCTTGTCCATGATCTTCGCCATGCGCGGCAAGTATTCGCAAATCTGGAGGCCTGCCACGTTCGTAGGGATGGGCTTGAACTCGCCACGGATCTCCGAGGGAGCATCCAGCTTGAGATCAAACGTGTCCTGGTGTGGAGGCCCACCAGGAAGATAGATCATGATGATGGCTTTGTGGGACTTCTTGATCCCGGAAGCAGCTTCAGCTCGAAGAAGCCCCGGCAGCGCAGCTCCCCCCATCCCCAATGCACCAATGCGTAAAAATGTCCGGCGACTTACACCGTCACAAAACCGCTTGGGCTGCCCGAAAATATTTAGCATATAACTTCTTGGACGGCTGATGATGACTGGATCATCAAACGAGCTCTTTCATCGGTTGGAGGCCGGCATCCACGAGGAACTGAGGACGCCCTGTCAGATCATGAACGACCGCCTTGCCCACATCGATTCCGAGCTGATGATAGAGGGTCGCAAACACCTCTCCGAACTGGACGGGTCGCGCAACAGCTTCCCCTCCCAAGCGGTCCGTCGCTCCAATCACCTGACCGTGTTTCATTGTCCCACCCGCCAGCAAGGCGCAGGAAACCCTTGGCCAATGATCGCGTCCGCCGTCCTTGTTGATGATGGGTGTTCGGCCAAACTCTCCCCAAACCACCACACTGACATCCTTGTCCAACCCCCGCTGCTTCAGGTCCTCAAGCAACGCGCTCAGTCCCTGGTCTAGAAGCGGCAGATCCTGGCGCAAGGCCCCAAAGTTATCGCCATGATGATCCCATCGACTGAACGCCAGAGTGACGCAGCGCGCTCCCGCCTCAACCAGCCGGCGGGCCACCAGGAAATGTTCCATCAGCTTAGGTCCCCCGTCATCCCGGTTCCGTGGATCGCCTTTCCCATATCGATCCCGGACCCTCTTGTCCTCCTTCTCCACATCAAGCGCATCGCGAAGACGGCTCGATGTCAGGATTCCGAAAGCTTGCTGATTGAATGAATCCATCCCCTCCATCATTCCCGTGGCGTCGATGTCCCGGCGAAGTCGATCGAAGCTGGAGAGAAGGTTTCGTCGGTCACCCAGTCGATCCAGAGTGACGCCATTGAGAGTCATGTCTTCCTTGCCGCCTCCCTTGTTAGGTTCAAAGGGAGCGTGGGCAATTCCGAGAAATCCAGCCGATCCGTTATCCGCCCAGGGAGTATGTCCCATCTTTGGAGCCAAGCCCACAAAGCCGGGGACCTCCCCCCCGCGGGAACCATGCAGTTTGGAGAGCACAGATCCCATCGCTGGCCATCCGCCCGGCGGAGCATTGCGGGCATGACGCCCGGTCAGACACTGAACCGCATAGTGATTGTCCTCCGCCCCGACCATCGAGCGAATGATTGAATACCGATCCGCCTGACGCGCGATCAGCGGGAGATGCTCGCAGATCTGGATCCCGGGGACGTTGGTGCCAATGGGCTTAAATGAACCCCGCACCTCCGACGGCGCGTCGGTCTTCAGGTCAAACATGTCCTGATGCGACGGTCCGCCGGGCAGGAAAATCATGATGACGGCCTTGTGCGACCGTCCCACACCGGACTGGGATTCAGCACGGAGCAGTTGAGGAAGCGCGAGACCGCCGAGCCCGAGGGCTCCGACTCTCAAGAAATTGCGCCGCGATACCCCGTCGCAGAAGCGCTGCTTTGGACCATATATTTTAAGCATAAGCCTCAGAGATCAAATCGGCATGAGCTGGGACTATTGAGCAATAAAAATCTCCCCGTCTCCGCTTCAGAGTCAAGAGCTTACTTCTTTAAAATTGGCCTCGTGCGCAGCTCCCTTTCTTCGACTCAAGCGACCCTCCCTCTCCTCCCTCCCTCGCAATCGTAATCGTAATCGAAGCCCCCTGAACTGCCCGCTCGGCCATGAAAAGTCGGAAGTCGATCAGGCGTCTCGACGGCATCAGGCCATGTGCAACCCAGAGGCCGGCGGGACGCTAGCGCTCCCAGGGGCGCAGCTCCCTTTCTTCGACTCGAGCGATCCCCCTCCCCTCCCCTCCCCTCGTAATCGTAATCGAACACGTCCATGACTCGAGTTACCGACCGCACGAAGGAAGCAGTTTGGGAAGAGGAACTTTCTCTTTGCCCCAACTTCTCCTGACTCGTAGGGTCTCCTCACTTTAAGAAACAAACCCCTACCAGTCGGAGTCTCCCATGAAGCGAAGAAACCTCCTCAAATCGCTCGGACTCGGCGCCAGCCTGGGCGCCTTGGGCGTGCTCGATCGTCGCGGCCTTCATGCCGCAGAAGCCACGGCGGCCGCGGCCAAAGGCTCGGCCCGCCTCAAGATCACCAAGGTTCGCGCCATCGCCATGCGGCCGGGAGGGTCGAACCTCATCGTGGTGAAGGTCGAGACCAGCGAGCCGGGTCTTTACGGGCTCGGATGCGCCACCTACACCCAGCGGCCCAGCCCGGTGCTCGCGGCGGTGCATGACTTTCTTGATCCCTTCTCGCACGGACGCGACGCGGACAACATCGAGGACCTGTGGCAGAACGCCTACACCAGTTCCTACTGGCGCAATGGCCCGGTGCTGAACAACGCCCTGAGCGGCCTCGACATGGCGCTCTGGGACATCAAGGGAAAGCGCGCCGGAATGCCGGTGCATCAGCTTCTCGGCGGCAAGTGCCGTTTCGCTGTCGATTGCTACAGCCACGCCGGCGGCCGCGATCTCAAGGATGTTGTGGACAGCGTCCGCTCGAAGGTCCAGCAGGGTTTCCGGCACATCCGCATCCAGATGGGCAGCTACGGTTCCGAACATCTCTCCACCCGGGCCGACTTCCGCGACGCCGGCTTCGGCCTTCCGCAGGACAAGCTCATGGACTCGCTGCCCTATCTCAAGGCGACAGTGAAGATGTTCGACCATGTTCGGACGGAGTTCGGCGACGACCTCGAACTGCTCCATGACATCCATGAGCGCATCGAGCCGCGCGACGCGATCCGCCTGCTCAAGGAACTGGAACGGTTCCGCCCGTTCTTCATCGAGGATCCGGTGGCGCCCGAGGCGAACGATTACTTCCGGCAAATACGTGCCGCCACCACCGTGCCCATCGCGATGGGCGAGCTGTTCAACAGCCCGCACGAGTGGGTGCCGCTAATCAAGGAACGGTTGATCGACTTCATCCGCGTGCACCTGAGCCAGACCGGTGGCTTCTCCGTGGCGCGCAAGATCGCGACGCTGGCGGAATTCTTCAACGTGCGCTCCGCCTGGCACGGTCCCGGCGACACCAGCCCCGTCGGCCACGCGGCCAACCTGCATCTCGACCTGGTCATCCCGAACTTCGGCATCCAGGAGGTAGTCCCCTTCAACGAGGCGACTCAGGAGATCTTTCCCGGCTGTCCGACAGTGAAGAACGGTTACGCCTACGTGAACGAGGCTCCGGGCTGGGGTGTGGACTTCAACGAGACGGCGGCGAAGAAGTATCCCATCGACAACGCCGGCCGGTCGGCCTACTGGGAACCCGTCCGCCGCCGGGACGGATCAGCGGTTCGGCCATGAGTGCCATCCGGCCGCAGGAAGGTGATGGCTCGTGCTTGCACGGAGTGGATCAAGC
>VHDG01000383.1 GCA_016871475.1 Verrucomicrobiota bacterium | reverse complement strand
GGTCGGCCAGCACGTCGTTGTACCAACCGTCCACGTAACCGCGCACGATTTCCATGATGAGGGCATTCGGGATATGCAGCATAAGATGCGCAGCCGCCCACAACGCCACGGGACCAATCGTGTCGTGAGACGTCACGGGAAGAAAATACGTGTCGGCCAGGCTGCAAACCTTCCGACCCTCCGTGAGACCGCCACCCCAGGAAAAATCGGGCATGACAATATCGAGTGCTCCTTTTTCGATCCATGGGCGGAAGTTGAATCGAGTGAAGACGCGTTCGCTTTGACAGATCGGGATTCTCGTCGTGGATTTTAAGCGCACGTAGGCGTCGACATTGTCGGGAGGCATAATCTCCTCCAGCCAAAAGATGTCGTAGGGGGCGAGGGCGGCGGCTATCCGGGTGGCGCTTGGCAAGTCCCAGCGCGCATGTCCTTCGATTGCGATGGACATCTTGTCACCCACCGCCCGGCGAATGTCCTCGACGATCGCCACCCCCCGTTTCAAGTCCTCGTTGTCGATGGAGTGACCGAGGATGCCGGCGGCGGTCTTCGCACCCCACACCACGTAAGGTTCCTTCAGCCTGCTCGGGCCGGAGAGCGTCGGACCGAACTGATCAAACGGCCAGAGTTTCATCGCCCGGATTCCCTCCCGCAGAATACTTTGCGCGAGCTCCCCGGCACGCCCTCCAGACCAGGCGTCCAGGTCGTCATATTTTCCCGAGCTGACGCAGGTGTTGTAGACGGGAATGCGATCGCGATTGCGGCCGCCAAGAACGTTGTAGATGGGCTGTCCGAGATGTTGTCCGACCAAATCCCACAGAGCGATGTCCACCGCCGAAATCGCCCGCATCTCTGCTCCGGCATAGCCGCAAAAGTTCACAAGAGAGAACATGTTGTTCCAGTGGTTCTCGATGTCCAGTGGGTCGCGCCCGATCAGCAACGGTGCGAGCAGGTCATGGATAATGGCCGCGACCGCGCGTGGGAGATAATACGTTTCGCCTAACCCCACCAAGCCGTCATCTGTGTGGATTTGCACCCACAGATTGTTCGGCAATGCCTGACGCGAAGTGGGATTTTGTTTTCGCCACTCAGACTCAGGCAGTGCGTGAAACCAGATCGTTTCAATTTTGGTGATTTTCATGTTGTAGTTGTGTGCGCACTTCGAGCCTGTCCGAAAGATCCAGGTTCCGGATCACGGCGTCCATGCTTCATGCCCACCGTTCAGGCCACTGAAAACTGACGTTCAGCGATGCTTCAGCCATGACGTCGCAGATCATTTCTTCCGATACAGCATCACCGCGGCACCAGGTTTCTCTTTGAGCGTCACTGTCACGCCTTGTTGCATCAACTCCCGGCCTGTGCGGATTTCTTTCCCGCCATCGAAATTCTCCAGTTCGTAGCGCGCCTTTGATTCCAGGCCACGCAACTTGAAAGTCATCGTGTGCTCGCCACTGGCCGGGCGCCGAAATGCCTGCACTACTCCCGTGCCGGATTCAGGCCGGTCATACTGCCAGGCAAGCCAGACGTCGTTGAGGAGGCTGTAGCTGGTCAACGGATAAAAGTCGCCAAGATAATTTGGTTGAACGGCCTTCAGTTCGTTGAACAGGCGTTCGGCCACCCGATAGTTCAATTTCGTATCACGCATGTCATAGCACAGCGTGATGCTGGGAGACATGTTGGCTCGAAAACTGTAGGGATCAACGCCCGAGCCCACTTTGAATCCGAATGCCCCACTACATAACCCGCGCCGTGATACGGAATCCAGGAAGCGTACTGGAAGTGATGATTCTGCTGGCTGGTTGGCTCGAACAGGTGATCGCTGCGGATCAACGGGACAGCCCTCCGAAGCGTCTCGAGATCGTCCCGGCGACCGCCGGAGGCGCAAGAGTCTATTCGCAGCTGCGGATGCCGCTGGCGCAGTGCATCCCAGTAGGCCAGGTATCCCTGCACGTAGAGGTTCTCAGTCATCCCCTGTCGGTCAGGCGAATCCGCGCCCTTCCAGAACGTGAGTGGGTCTATGTTGAAATCCTGCCGGTAAAGATCAATGCCCTGCTCGCGAATGAGGCGGTCCACGTGGTTGATCAACCACCCGAGCGCCTCCCGATTTCCAAGATTGAACAACCTGCCCGGTCCGCTGCCGAAAGATCCGCCTTTGGGCGCGGCGGTAATCTTCGCCTTTTTTGAAAGCAACCATTCAGGATGATTCTTCGCGATCCATGAATTCGTATCGCCCACCCGCTCGGGCTCGAACCAGACGATGGTTTTGATGCCCTTTGCTCTTGCGTGGTCGCTGACCGCTCGCAGGCCCCGGGGAAAACGTTCCGGGTCGGGTTCCCAGGTGCCAGTGTTCACCCACTCGCCATTGCACGGATACCAACCGGCGTCCATCCACCAGTAATCCAGTTTCATACCCTCCTGAACATACCGGTCCACGAACATCTTCTGGTTCTCCTCATTGGCCAGGGTCATCTCCTTGTACTGATGCGAACTGCAGGCGACAATCTGCGTCGGAGGCAACTGACGATCCCCGGTTCTCGGCAGGTTATGGGCGACCATCCAGCTTCGCCAAAGATTCTGCGCCGCCACGAGGTCGTTGCCTCGCCAGAATACCATCGCGATCAGCGGGGAGCGGATTTCCTCGCCGGGCTGGAGTGACGCAGACAACTCCTGCTGCCCGGCTTTGATGCGCAAGCTGCGGTCCGCATCGCGCGTGAATGAACTGGCCCATTGGCCGGGCCAGCCGACGGCGAGGAGAATACCGCCCCCGGGCTGCTGCAAATTGTAGAACGGAAATGCGGCGTTGTTTGGACGCCCGCCGTAGGGCGCGAAGCTTTTGGTCTGTCCCGGCTCGAGGGTCTGGGTAATGGGTTGAAAACTCGCTGCAGTGCTCCAGTCGCCGATCGTCGTGTGGAGAACAAACTCGCCGCCCGTCTTCCGTTCGAACTGTGCGTCCAATGCCTCAACGTCCTTCAGAATTGGCGTGGACGCGCCACCCTCGTTTTTGAAATAGAGCGTCCATTCCACCGCCGGGTAGTTGCTATACTCGATCACCACGCATCGGACCAGGAGCCGGGTGGCGGGATCTTGCCAGGTCAGCGTGCGTTCGCGTTTCGCGTCACCGACCTTGCGGTTGGTGATCGAGAGTTTCCACTGCGACAGCAACTCGGCCGACGACTTGCCGCCGTAGTTGAACGAAAACGGCAGCTGAGTCCTGCGGGTATCAAAGTGTGCGGCCGTCCACTTCTTGCTCAAGGCGAGTTCCTCGCGGGAAGGCACAGCGGCCCGAACGGCAAGGGGAGACGTTGCGAGGAGGAAAAGCCCGGCGACGACAAAGGCGAGACTTGATCTAGGTTTCATGGTTGGGATGCAGTTTGAGCTGGCTTCTGTAGCGTGGGTGGTTGTTGGCCGGAGATTGGCTGCCATGAGAGTTGTCTGCAGATCATGAGAGCCCCCCCGGGGGGGGTCCTTAATGACGAGGACCCTGCCCAAGCCGAGACGGTTTGCCACGTCATGCACGGAACGTCTGATGCTATTTCTTCCATCAGAAGGAGGCATGCTTCGGGCCACTATTCCCCTTGCACTGCTCGACTACTCACACTTTTCGCCCGCAATTCTCTTTTTTTCCGGCTCACCAATCACCAGCACGATGATCGGTCCATGACGTGGCCGGCTTTGTGAAATCGGAATACGCGTGCGGCGCCCGCTGTCCAGGTTCGCAGAGACAGCCGCGCAAACTTCCTTTGGGGCACGATCACTGCGGATATGCCGAGGAGCCTTGGAAATTACTCACTGCAATGTTGAGAAGGTTGCGCAACGACCATTCAGCCACCGGATGCGAGATCGCGGGCCAAAAATTCTGAAGCATCACTCAGGAGTCCTGAGACTTCCGTCCAATTTTTTTGACCGGAGGCAGTTGCCAAAAGTTCGTGGGAAGCGGTAAAAAACATTGAAATGTCACCCGAAACAGCAGGCAACGATGCCCGGACTCCGGTTGGGTTCGTCCGACACCGTCGAGACTTGATTAAATCTCCGACGCTGAGAGCAACTATGGGTCGCACGCTGATCAAGAAAGCAACGTCCGCCGCGAAAGCGAATCATTCGCAACCACAGAAGTTTGAAGGCCTTGCCTGGCTGTTGGATGTGACGGAATCGCGTCAGCCCCTGAGCGAGACGAGTCCCGTCTGGGTGCGATCGGTGACGGTCACGGAAGGACCGCCGACTCCGCATCCCGAGCGACATCCCTATTGCGAGATCAGTATCATTCTGCAAGGTGGTCCGGGCACATCGATGATCGAGAAGGAACAAGTCCGGCGTGGGGCGGGAGAGATCCTGCTACTGGGCCCAGGCATTCCGCATTGGGGTGACATAGAGCGGTTCCCCTTTAGCTACATCACGGTGCACTTTCTGCCCTGGGTGCTGATAGAGCTCGGGCCCATCAGAGACGGAGTCCGAATTCTGCGACGATTCACTGCGGAACAACCGGCAGGAGATCGGGTCATTCGGCCATCGCCGAAACTTCGCTCGGAGTTCATCGAACGATTTAAAGAACTTCATCGTGAATTTGAGCAGCCGGGATTCGGACGTGAAGTCCGGCTGAGAAGTCTGCTCATTGAGCTGCTTGTCCGGCTTCTGAGATGGGAGATGTCTCTCGGCCGCGATATCGGAGCTGGTGGGCTTGAAACCAACTGGCAGCCCATTCTCAAAGCGCTCGATTACATGCGTCAGCATTACACGGAA
>VHDG01000382.1 GCA_016871475.1 Verrucomicrobiota bacterium | reverse complement strand
GTCATCGAGGCCAGCCGGCAGTTCAAGAAGCTGGCAGAGAACCAACTTGGAGATGGGTTCATGGCATCTCCCGCCGCGGCAGGCGACTCGCTCTACCTCCGGTCCAAAACCGCGCTCTATCGCATCGGGAAGCCCAACTGATCGGCAGAAGCGTCGGATCCGGGCAGCAGGCGAGTGGAGCGAGCAAGATCCTCGACTCTCTCGGGCTGGCCTGCTAGGTCACTCCCATGTTGATCACTGGAATAGTTAACCCTCACGTCCTGGATCTGGTCAGCCGGGTCCGACATACCAACGCTCTCGTCATCGCCGACGCCGCATTTCCTTTCTGGCCCGAGATCGAGACAGTAGACATTTCCCTGGTGAAGGGGATTCCAACCGTCCTGGATGTCGTGCGTGCAATCCTCCCGAACTGGAAATGTGGAGAGATCCGCATGGCCGAAGAGTTTAATGCCTGCAACACCGCCGTGACCCGCAACGCCTTCCGAAAGGCCTGCAAGGGCATCAAGATCCAGTTCGAGCCTCACCTGGATTTCAAGAAAAGGGTCCCCGGCGCCATCGGTCTGATTCGCACTGGAGATACGACCGCTTATGGAAACATGATCCTCGTGTCCGTGTGAAGAATCGCTTCCCTACCGCCGTCACCGTCTCCTTGGTTCCCGAGGCTCGGGGCGGTCCTTTCGTGTATTGGGATGACTTGGATGCAGCGATCTCGACGGCAGCTGAGCTGGGTTTCGATGCGATCGAAATCTTTCCTCCTTCGCCCGACGTGCTCGACGCACGTCGGCTGCGTCAGAAACTGACGGAGCATGGGATAAAGCTGGCGGCAATGGGAACCGGCGCCGGCTGGGTGGTTCAAAAGCTGCGGTTGACTGACCCCGATCCGATGATTCGGAGCAAAGCCAGAGCTTTCGTTGCATCGATCATCGATTTCGCAGGACGCCTCGGCGCTCCCGCGATCATCGGATCCATGCAAGGCCGGGTGGATCCGGGTACAGACCGTGGGCAGGTGTTGGCCTGGATGACAGAATGTCTCGATCAACTTGGCCCGCGCGCTCATCAGTTCGGGGTTCCTCTGCTGCTGGAACCCTTGAACCGTTATGAAACCAATCTGTTCAACAATGTGGGCAGCACACTGGATTACCTCACGAGCCTTCGAACCCAGAACATCAAGCTTCTCTGCGATTGTTTCCATATGAACATTGAGGAGGCTTCAATTGAGGACGCGTTGCGCCAGGCTGGGTCCCGGCTGGGGCATGTGCATCTGGCCGACAGCAACCGGCGCGCAGCGGGCTTGGGGCACATCCCCTTCGAACCGATTTTCAGAACTTTGACGGACATCGGTTATCAGGGGTATGTGTCGGCTGAAGTGCTCCCCTTGCCGGATACTGCCTCCGCGGCCCGCGCGACGATTCTTGCTGTGAGGTCTTGATTGGCAGCATCATCGGCCAATCTAACCGAGGCTTGGAAAACTCAGACCACCTATCGTTGGGAAAAGCTCCGAGCCATCAGCAGCGGCATCATTGAGTCAGCAGCCTCGACGTTCCTGCTGCTCATTGCTGTGTCCTGGTTCCAGGCGCCCTCAGCGTGGAAATCCATCATCGCCGCAGGATCCAGCCTGGGGCTTCTGGTGTCCCCGCTGGTCGTGTTTCTCACGGCGCGAGCGCGCATCCCGGCGGCGTTGGCTTCGTCCAGAATCCTGTTGGGAGGGGCCTTGGCCATGCTGATCGCCGGGCTCTTTCCCTCGCAGGCGATCTTTGCATTGGGCTCAACCCTCGGAATCGTGTGCTGGACCTGCACGGTTCCTTTGCTGACGCAAATCTATCAGGAGAACTATCCGGCATCGCTGCGAGGAAACTTGTTCGCGGGGACTGTGATGATCCGGATTGCCGCAGCCGCGGCGGCGAGCGCTGCGGCGGGGTGGGCGTTGAACGGCCGGATGGAGCTCTTTCCGTGGCTGCTGGGACTCTTCAGCGTTGCGCTGGCTTTTTCCAGCTGGTGCTTGAAGCATTGCCCCTCCTCGCCTTTGCATCCGGACGCAGGGGTGCACCCACTGGCAGGCATGCGACACATCAAGACGGATCCTCTGTTTCGGACCGCGCTGATCAGTTGGATGCTGATGGGTTTCGCGAATCTGATGATGCTGCCCCTTCGCATCGAACATCTGGCCAGCCCCAAGCACGGCCTCGGACTGGATGCTGGTCAGGTTGCACTCTTCACCGGTGTCATCCCACATGCAGCCCGGTTTGTGATGAGTCCAATCTGGGGACGATTGTTTGATCGGATGAACTTTTTCGCGTTGCGAGTGACGCTGAACGTTGGGTTTGCGATCGGGATTTTCAGTTTTTTCTCCAACGACAGCACGTTGGGACTGGCTGTTTCCGCTGTGATCTATGGCATCTCCCACGCGGGAGGTGATGTGGCTTGGAGTCTCTGGGTGACGCGCTTTGCTCCTGCGGATCGGGTGGCGGAGTACATGTCAGTCCACACTTTCACCACCGGGATCCGAGGAGTCGTTGCACCCGTCGCGGCCTTTGCACTCATCGGAAACTTCTCGACCTCAACGCTCGCATTGGGCTGCGCCGTGCTCATTTTAGGGGCAAGCGCGCTGTTGTTACCGGAGATACGAAGCTCGAGAGGCAATGCTCCAACGCGTCGTACGTAGCTTCCTGGCAACCTGTCTTGCAAACCCCGGGAGCCTGACTGCTTTCGCACGATCAGCACTCAGCCTGCTGTCAGCCTCATTCATCCGCAGCCCAAGCGTTGAGAAGAACTACAACCCAGCTTTTGACCACTAGGCTCTCGTCGATGATTGGATCGGTGCCAGCGGAGTCAACCGGCCAAGCGGCCCCTTCTATAATCCTACGATAATCGTGGAACACCTGTTCCCGACCAGACCCAGGCTGCCAGGAGATCGAAGCTGGCTTTGTGTTGGCAAAAACGCCGAACGCTGCCAATCCTCTGCCCGTCACAGCCATCATCTCATGAATTCAACGATCCTGCGGTGGTGGCCCAGCTATCCATTATGAGACACATCATCCTCTCGATTTCCATGACCGCTCTCACGTTACTCGGAGCGACTTGCGCCTCTCTCCAAGCGGCTGAGACCGAGTATCCCTTCACCCCGGATTCGCAGATCCAGCCCGGCGTTCCCCAGGGGCGTGTTGAGAAACGATCCTGGACCAGCCGTATCTTCCCCGGAACGGTGCGGGATTATTGGGTTTACGTTCCTGCGCAATACGACGGCACCAAGCCAGTTTGCGTGATGGTGTTCCAGGATGGCGGAGGCTATGTGACGACCAACGGACAGTGGCGGGTGCCGGTGGTCTTCGACAACTTGATTCATCAGAAGGCGATGCCCGTGACGGCGGGCATCTTCATCAACCCCGGTGTCGTTCCGGCCACGAGTTCAAACTCTCTGCCCCGATTCAATCGTAGCTTCGAATACGATGGCCTCGGAGACCGCTATGCCCGTTTCCTGCTGGAAGAGATTCTCCCTGAGGTTGAGAAAACCGTGAAGCTGAGCTCGGATCCCAACGACCGGGCCATCTGTGGCGCCAGCTCGGGAGCCATCTGTGCCTGGACCGTGGCCTGGGAAAGGCCGGATGCCTTCCGCCGTGTGTATAGTACGATTGGAACCTTTGTGGGGCTAAGGGGAGGAAACGATTATCCGACCCTTGTTCGGAAGACTGAGCCCAAACCCATCCGGATCTTTCTTCAGGACGGTAGCAACGACTTGAACATCTACGGCGGCAGCTGGTGGGTTGCGAACCAGGACATGCTTTCCGCTCTTGAATTCGCAGGTTACGACGTGAGTCACGAATGGGGTGACGGTGGGCATAATGGCAAGCACGGAGGACCGATCCTGCCGAAGGTGCTGCGCTGGCTGTGGCGCGACCACCCCACGCCCATCGCCAAGCCGGTTAACAAACGGCAGCCCGTGATGGATGTGCTGGTTCCGGGAGAGGAATGGCAGCAAGTAGCGTCCGGGTTCAAATTCACGGAAGGCCCGGCGGCAAATGAATCAGGTGAGCTCTTCTTTACCGACATCCCCAACAGCCGTATTCACAAGGTTGGCAAGGAAGGAAGCGTCAGCGTGTTCGCCGAGAACACGGGCAAGGCCAATGGGTTGATGTTTGGCCCCGATGGCCGGCTTTACGCCTGTCAGGCTGAAAAGAAGCGGATCGCCGCCTACGATGCCATGGGCAAGGAGCACGCGATTAGCGAGGGGATCGAAGGTAACGACATCGCAATCAACCACAAGGGCACCCTGTACGTCACAGAACCCTCGGCGAAGAGGGTGTGGATGATCCAGCCCTCTGGGGAGAAGCGGATAGTGGACGAGGGGATAGGTCGTCCGAACGGTGTCGTCTTGTCGCCGGATCAGTCTTTGTTGTTGGTCTCCGACACCCAGGGTCAATTTGTCTATTCGTTCCAGATTGGGCCAGATGGCAGTCTTCAGCACAAACAGGCCTATCATCATCTGCACCTGGCGGACGGACGCGCTGAAAGCGGCGCCGACGGGATGGCTGTGGACGTATTGGGACGATTGTATGTGACGACGCAAGCGGGCCTTCAGTTCTGCGATCAAGCCGGACGCGTGAACGGAATCATCCCGAAGCCTCAAAACGCCTGGCTTTCGAACGTGACCTTCGGTGGCCGGGATGGATCCGATCTCTTTGTGACCTGTGGGGACAAGGTCTTTCGCCGGAAGACAAACACCCGCGGCGTCTTTTCCA
>VHDG01000381.1 GCA_016871475.1 Verrucomicrobiota bacterium | reverse complement strand
GGAAAAACTGCCCTGGTTTGCGGGGATCGACGCCATACCTACAGCGAGATCAATGCCGCTGCCGACAAACTCGCTTTCGCTCTGAAGGAAGCCGGTGTCCGTCGGGGGGATCGGGTCGTGATCTGGCTGCACAACTCCTTTGAGGCAGTCATCGCCATCTTCGCCGCGGTCAAAGCCTCCGCTGTCTTCGTTCCCGTAAACCGTGGAGCGAAGAACGACAAACTCAGCTATATCCTCAATAACTGCCGCGCCTCCGCTCTCGTTGTTGATCCCAAGGGCCTTGAGCAGCTGACCGGGGTCCAACTGCGTGAGACTGTCCCGAGCCTCCACACCGTTGTTGTCTGTGGCGACCCACCTCCGCCCCAGGCTCCGGATCCGGTTGTTTTATTCCTGCCCAGAATCCTGGAGACAACAAAGGCCGTCCAGCTGCCTCGCGAAAACATCGATCGCGATCTTGCCTGTCTAATCTACACCTCGGGCACAACCGGAGAGCCCAAGGGCGTGATGAGCGACCATAGCAATGTCGCTTTCGCCTCCGCCTCGATCATGGAGTACCTCGGATCTGTGGACAGCGACATCGTGCTCTGCGTGCTCCCGCTTTCGTTTGATTATGGGTTGTATCAGCTTCTGATGACCTTCTGGATTGGTGGCACGCTGGTTCTCGAGAACTCTTTCGCTTTTCCAGCCATGATCCTGAAAAGGATCCAGGACGAGCGAGTCACCGGCTTTCCCGGCGTTCCCACGGTGTTTGCGATGTTGCTCAACATGGATCTTTCCAGGGCGGATCTATCTTCAATCCGGTATGTCACCAACACGGCTGCCGCCTTGCCACCCACCCATGTCCTGGAGCTCGCACGGCGTTTTCCAGGTGCGCGAGTTCATTCAATGTACGGCCTGACTGAGACCAAGCGCACTCTGCAGCTCCCGCCGGAGCGCCTTTCAGACAAGCCCGATTCCGTCGGTATCCCGATTCCCGGCACCGAGGCCTGGGTACAAGACGACTCAGGTCGACGGCTCCAGCCAGGAGAGGTTGGAGAGTTGGTTGTCAGAGGGCGCCACGTCATGCGCGGTTACTGGGAAGCACCTCAGCTCACTGCCGCAAGATATCGTCCAGGCCCAATCCCCGGAGAGTCCCTCTGCTTCACAGGTGATCTCTTCCGGATGGATGAGGAAGGCTTCTTTTATTTTGTTGGACGCAAGGACGACATCATCAAGAGCCGGGGCGAAAAGGTGGCGCCCAAGGAGGTCGAGGCTGCGCTGCACGCTCTTCCAGGTGTTGTTGAAGCTGCGGTCGTGGGAGTCCCCGACCCCGTTCTCGGCCAGGCTGTACGAGCGTTCGTGATCAAGTCCAACCCCGACCTCACCGAAGCCGCCATTCTCGCTCATTGCAGGAAAAACCTGGAGGATTTCATGGTGCCGAAAGGGGTTGTGTTCCGCGACTCCTTCCCAAGGTCAGCGTCTGGAAAGGTTAGAAAGGAGGAGCTCCTTTAATGTGCGGCATCGCCGGAATGTTCAACGCCTCAGGCGTGCCAATGGATGTCGAAAACCGAATGCGACGCGCCCTCGCAAGCATCCGGCATCGGGGTCCCGATGAGTTCGGAATCTATCTCCATCCCAAAGCGGCCTTAGGCAACGCCCGGTTGAGCATCGTGGACCTCGAGGGAGGACAACAGCCGATCTGCAATGAGGACGGATCGTTGTGGATTGTATTCAACGGCGAGATCTTCAACCACGCTGAGCTTCGTCCCCTCCTTGAGTCCAGGGGACATCGATTCTCCACGAGGTCTGACACCGAAGTCATCCTGCACCTCTTTGAGGAAATGGGGCCGGACTGCCTTCACAAACTGAATGGTCAGTTTGCCATCGCCATCTGGGACTCTCGAAAAGAGCGGATCTTTTTGGCCCGCGATCGTGTGGGGGTAAGGCCGGTGTTCCTGGCAAGATCAGGCTGGAGCACCTGGTTCGGATCGGAGATCAAGGCGCTGTTCAACGGAGGTGATTTCGAACGAAAGCTGAACCCTGAGGTCATCCGACAGACCTTCCAGTTCTGGGCACCGCTGCCCGGTCATACTGCCTTTGCCGGGGTTACTGAGCTGGAGGCCGGATGCTACGCATGGCTGGATTCCAGTGGGCTGTCCATACGGAGGTATTGGGAGCTGCCTTACACGCCCTTCAGAGATCAACCCTCCCCCACCCGATGGGAAGCCGATGAACGAGCCGAGGAACTCGACGCGCTTCTGCGAGATGCAGTGCGAATCAGACTCCGCGCCGATGTTCCCGTCGGAGCCTATCTCAGCGGCGGACTGGATTCGTCCACGATCACCGGAGTGATCCGGGATCTTGGAGTGGCTCATCTGGACACCTTCAGCATTGCGTTCAATGACAGCCAGTTTGATGAGAGCGAGCATCAGAACCGGATGGCGAAGTTTCTGGGGACGAAGCATCAGGTCGTGGAGGCATCTCACGCGGATATCGGACGTGTGTTTCACGAGGTGATCTGGCACACGGAGACGCCCACTATGCGCACGGCACCGGTGCCGATGTTTCTGCTGTCACGCAAGGTTCGTGACTCCGGTTACAAGGTTGTTCTCACCGGGGAGGGGGCGGATGAGTTTCTGGGCGGTTACGATCTTTTCAAGGAGGCGAAGATCCGAAGGTTCTGGGCCCGTGAACCAGACTCGAACGTTCGGCCCCGCCTGATCGCCCGGCTTTACCCTGACATTTTCACCGGCGGCAACTTTTCATCTCCGTTTCTCGAGGCGTTCTTCAAGGAGGGGCTGGGAGACACCGGTGCTTGGGACTACTCCCACGCAATCCGCTGGAGGAACAATGCCCGCAATCTTCGTTTCTTCGGTCCAGGCTTCGGGCCTTCAGGATCACGGGAGCTTCGTCCACAGGTGCAGAGCCGTCTTCCGGCAGCCTTCGGTCAATGGCATCCAGCCCATCAAGCCCAGTACCTGGAGACCACTTTCTTCATGACCCAGTACCTGCTTTCCTCACAGGGGGATCGCGTGGGCATGGCCCATTCCATCGAAGGACGTTTTCCGTTTCTCGATGCGCGCATGATGGAGTTCTGTTGCCGACTCTCGCCGCGACTCACCCTCCGGGCGCTCAGGGAGAAGCATCTCCTTCGACAGGTGGCGCAGCGTTATCTGCCCCGGGAGACAGCTGAAAGGCGAAAGAGGCCCTATCGGGCTCCCATTCACAAATCACTCCTGGGCCATCAGCACGACGCCTTTGCGCGGGAGCTCTTGTCCGCCAACGCTCTTTCAGATGTAGGGCTTTTCAAATCCGAAGCCGTTACGCAACTCTGCCTCAAGGCTGATCGCGGCCAGAACCTCGGTGAAACCGATGACATGGCTCTGGCCGGAATACTTTCCTCCCAGATCCTGCACCACCTCTTCGTGAAGAATTTCACTCGTTCCCTGCCGCTGGCCGGCAAGGACAACGTGAAGGTATGTCGCGACCGTTTTTTCGAAACCTCCCAGGAATCCCCCATGGCTGTATGACCTTTTCCAAAGAATCCATCCGAATCGACCCTGCCGCCGAAACACAACGACTGGTGGAGGCATTGCGAGTGAATGTTCGACAAAAGATGCGCCGTGGTGGAGCGGTCTTCGGAATCAGCGGAGGAGTTGATTCCGCAGTGGTTCTATCTCTCGCTGTCCAGGCGTTTGGGCCTGAGCGTGTGACAGCGATAATGCTGCCCGAGAAGGACTCCGATCCCCTGTCCGAGCGACTTGCCCGGGAACTCGCGGCACAGTTTGGCATCACGCCGCTGCTTGAATGCATCACCGAGGCCCTGGATGGATTTGGATGTTATCGTCGTCGCGACGAGGCGGTCAGACGCCTGTTTCCGGAATATGATGCAGCCAAGGGATGGAAAATGCGCATCACTTTGCCTTCAAATCTCATGGATGAAGGAACGTTGAATGTATTCGCCTTGGAAGTGATTACCCCGGATGGGCGTGAGTTGAGCCGTCCTCTGCCGGCTCCCGAGTTTCTTCAGGTGGTGGCAGCATCGAACTTCAAGCAGCGCACCCGGATGTCCATGCTTTACTATCACGCGGAGCTAAAGAATTACGCGGTTCTGGGCACAGCCAACAAGAACGAGCATGACCAGGGCTTTTTCGTGAAGCATGGAGACTCGGGTGTGGATGTGAAGGTCATCGGGCACCTGTACAAGAGCCAGATCTATCAGCTCGCCGATCACCTGCAGGTTCCTCAGGCGATTCGAAACCGGCCGCCCACCTCTGACACCTACAGCGCCCCCTGCGATCAGCAGGATTTCTTCTTCAGGCTGCCCTTTGAGACCATGGATCTGCTCTGGCTGGCGCAGGAACGGGGTGTCAGCGCGGCGGAGGCCGCTGAAGTTCTTGGGTTCACCGAAAAGCAGGTTCAACGTGCGTTCGACGAATTCGCCCGCAAGCACCGCACCACGGAGTTCTTGCGCATGAACCCGCTTCCCCTCGGCTGAGCCCATGGAACAGGTTGAGCTCGGCCGAACAGGCGTTGAGATCCCCGTCGTGGGAATGGGAACCTGGAATTATTCTGCAGGGCCCGAGCCGCTGCTGGCAGGCCTTGACGCTGGGGCAGCCTTCATCGATACCGCCAAATCCTATGGAACGGAGGCAATGGTGGGGAACGCCCTGAAGGGCTGGGGCAAGAAGGCCTTCCTTGCAACCAAGGTGTCCGCGGCTCACCTGGCTCCCGATCGACTCCGGAAGGCGGTCAACT
>VHDG01000380.1 GCA_016871475.1 Verrucomicrobiota bacterium | reverse complement strand
TGGTGGCGTAACCCGGGTGGAAGGCGATGCCCAGCAAACCACTCTCGCTCGAGGTCGAGAGCGTCTGGTTGGTGAGTTCGATGAATACCGTCCGGGTGGCTCGGGCAACATTGGTGAGCACGATGATCTGGCCTCGACGCTGGAGCACGAAAAGTCGGTTCGTTTCACCGGGTGGTGTAGCCATGGCGATGGGCAGATCGAAGGTGTGGCCAGGAAACGCATTGGTAACGATGAACCCCGTACGCTGAATCTCCTGGGGCATCCTCAGCGTGGTGTTGGGTTGTCGGACCAAGGCACCCCGGCTCGAATCAGGCCGTGCCCACGCCAGCGCGAGAAGAACGATCACCCAACAGCCCCACCTCGGGAGAAAACGCCCCGACGCGGGAAATGTAACAACGTGCATACTGCCCTGAAGATGACTCAAGCAGCGGGGAGTGCAAGAACCGCATTGCAAAGAACAGTCGCTGCCGTTGCTGATGTTCGCCCAGCAAGGCACACCCTCAAGGGTGGACAACGAGCCGCGCGTCCGACCATCAAGCGCCTGACGAACAAGCCAGCGCCCAGGTTTGTTGTCCATCCTTTAGGATGCTCGGGCTATGCCCGCTTGGGCTCTGTAGCTCGGACAGTGTGAGGTTGAGGGGTGCGGCAGCTGACTTTGGCTGGGAGAATGCGAGATGCATCCTGAAGTCGCTCCCCTCTCCTCCTGATCGTAATCCTAATCAGCCACTCGTCGTTGATGTCGTTGCTCACGCTCGCACCAGGAAAAGGCGCACCCTCAAGGGTGGACAACGTACCGCGCGTCCGAGTTCGAGGCAGGTGATGAGTGAAGAGTGTCCCTCCGAGAAAAACAAAACGCCGACCTTGATAAGGTCGACGTTGGTATAGCGAATAGTTAAATCGCCTGTTGGACGATTACTTCAGCACGGCGTCGTGGAATTCCTTCCAGTCGTCGAGGTTGTTGAGATTGATGGCGTCCTTGAATGCCGCTCCGTCATCGGGGAGGCCGTTCGAGGAAAGGATACCTTTGCGGGTATTGTCATCGTGATTGTAGCCGCGGATGGCTGCGTTGATGCCATCGACGGTGGCTTTGTCCAGCTTCACGCCGGGCTGTTTACGAACCCAGGCTTCGAACTGGGGATAGGTGGGGCGGCTGCTCTTGATGAAGTTGATCAAGGCATCGCGGTTCAGAGCGAGGGCGTCGATGACCATCTGGTCATAGCCCTTGCCAGCGCCGGGGTAGCCGGCGGCGAGCTTGCCACAGGCCTCGAGCGAGACTTTCAGCCAGAGGCGAGGAAGGTGAAGGACACCCAGCGGGCCGGCGACGCCGGAGCTGATCAATGGGACAATGGTATTCATGGTTGTTGTATGTTGAGGACTATTTTTCGGTAGGCCGAACTTAGGGGAACGGCTTCCGGAGGGTCAATTGGAAATTCGGCCCATGCTATTATCGCGGTCGACTCCTTTTTTCTCGCACTCGCGTTGAGCCCGGGCGTAGTATAGGGCTCAAATCAACCCCTATCCTAGAACGAGGACTGCATATGGACATCATCTTTGAGTGCCCCCACTGCACGCAGGAGCTTTCCATTGATGCCGAGGGTGCAGGCACGTGGATCGAATGCCCCGCTTGTTCCAAAAAGGTCCAGGTGCCCGAACCTGAGGCGAAGGAAGCCCCTGCTGCCGTCGTAAGCCCACCTGCTCCGGCAAATCGCCCAGCCCCAGCAGCTCCTCCTGCAGAGCTGGTCGCCGGCAAGGTGATCAACGCCATGGCCAGCTCAGCAGGGGCAAAGGAATCCAAGCACTTCAGTGTGCCGGTCCATGAGGGGCCCACGGAAAGCCTCATCGCCAAACCGCTGCCGACCCTCGAAGTCTCCGCAAAGGAGTCGGACCGCCAGATGCGCATCAAGTCTTTCCGTCACTCGGATCATGTGGAGGTGGGGAAGGATCACTTCGATGAACACCTGAACCAGTTTCTGGGCAAGGTGGGCGAAGCAAACGTCATTCAACTCAACACCTTCACCTACACCCATCAGGACCTCGCGACCCGCGCCTGGATTACGGACTACGGAGTGTTGGTGATCTACCGGGGGTAAGGTTGTCGCCCGGTTCTGCAGCCTGGTTCAGGTGAGGGTTCCGCAAGCTTTCCAGGCGCGGCCTCAGCCGAGATTCTTTTTGCATGGGTGCACGGTGGGAGGCAGGGTGTCCTTGATTCTGGAAGGGCGGAGGGTCGCTCCGGGCTTCGGTCCGGGGAGGAAAGTCCGAACTTCACAGGGCGCGATGCCGCGTAACCTTTCGTCGCAAGGCGCAGGGATACACGCGGGCACCCCGGGGGAAACGCCGGAGTGACGGATAGTGCCACAGAGAACATACCGCCTTCCTCAGCTCGCTGTGGAAGGTAAGGGTGAAAAGGCGGGGTAAGAGCCCACCGCCCGGTGCGCAAGCCCCGGGGCACGGAAAACCCCATCGGAAGCAAGGCCAAATAGGGGACCTCGAGGCGGCCCGCCTCACGTTCTGCGGCAACGCAGAGCGGGTCCCGGGTATCGGTCGCTTAGACAAATGACTCTCTCCGGGCAGGCTCCGGTCTGCCCGCAGACAGAATTCGGCTTACAGCCCTTCCAGAATCAACCCAGTTCCTCCTCACCGAGGTCAGTTTCGTTGCAGGTTTGTAACCTTCGAGACCTTTGTTCGTAACTTAGGCTGTTGACTCTGCTCATCGCCGTCTCCAAATAACCACATATGAAAGACTCAAAAACACACATAACAGCCATGGCAGCAAGCCTCGTGACAATGGCGCTCGGCGCACCACAGTCGCAGGCGCAATCCCAGGATGCACTCCTCGACAAACTCGTCAGCAAGGGAGTTTTGACTCAAACCGAAGCAGAACAATTGAAAGACGAGGCTGACTCGGGATATCGAAAAGCGTTCCAGGCCAAGACCGGCATGCCCGATTGGGTGACCTCGCTCAAGATGGGCGGGGACTTTCGAGCTCGTTATGAGAATTTCACCGCAGACAAGTTTACCACCGATGCGACTCCGGTTCCCGGCAACCGGCAGCGGTATCGGTACCGGCTCAGATATGGTGTGGTCGCCACGCTCAATGACAATATCGAGATCGGATTCCGGCTGGCTTCCGGCGATGCTACAGCCGCCGGCGGCTTGATAGATCCCATCTCAACAAACCAAACGTTGGGAGACAACGGCGCTAAGAAAGGTATCTATATCGACCTTGCCTATGCCAAGTGGACCCCGATCAACAGCTCTCGTTGGCAGATGGTGTTGACGGGTGGCAAGATGGAGAATCCTTTCGTGGTGTCGGATATTGTTTTCGACGGGGATTACACGCCTGAAGGCGCGGCGATCGCAACGAAGTACAGTTTTAACGACAAACACGCTGCCCGCCTTATTGGAGGAGCCTTTCTGCTTGAGGAGACCAGCGGTAACGCCCGGGACGCCTACATGATTGGTGCACAAGCGCGTTTCGATTCGAATTGGGATCAGAAACTAAAGTGGCAATCCACCCTCGGACTCGGGGTTTTCAGCATTGCGAATGACGAAAGTCTCGTCACAGGGAGTGTGCCAAACTTTGCTGCGGGAAATGATCGCACAGGTGGTGGTAACCTGGTCGAAGGCATGAACCCTCTGGTTGCTGATGCGGGGATCACCTATAGCCTGGAGACCTTTCCGTTCTACTCAGGTAAATTCCCAATCCGGCTTGCCGGTGACTACGTACACAACCCCGCTGCTCAGCGCGATTCGGACGCATTCTCTCTCGGTCTGACGTTCGGCAAGTCTGGGAAGCGGAAAACCTGGGATCTCTCGTATCGATGGAAAGAGATCCAAGCCAACGCCTGGTATGAAGAGGTCCTTGATTCTGATTCCGGCGGCTTCTACACCACTGCGCCCACGGGGGGTGGCAGTGGCTATCGCTCAGGAAGCAACATACGCGGGCACCAGATCAAAGCGGCCTATTCTCCGTATGATTCCTTCACCCTAGGCGTCACTTACGGCAGCTACGACGTCATCAAGGAAAACCCAGTGGGCTCAGGCAGCCACATCGGCCGTCTGCAAGTGGATGCAGTTCTGAAGTTCTAACAGGCATTGTTTCCAATTCGTCACTTCTCCGACAAATAAATGCTTTTTTCTGCAACTAGGTTACACTCATGAAAACGATTCTATCTGTCTTACTGCTCACGACCGCGCTGATCGGAACTTCACTTCATTCCACAGCCGGAAACATCACGATCAAAGGTTCGGACACCATGGTGATTCTGGCTCAGAAATGGGCCGAAGTTTATATGTCCAAGAACCCAAGCACCAAAATCCAGGTCACAGGCGGAGGCTCCGGCACCGGCCTTGCCGCTCTTCAAAACAAGGCCACGGACATTGCTAACTCCTCCCGGAAGATCCGGCCGGCGGAAGTCGCGGAATGCATCAAGAGTTTTGGAAAACGTCCGCTTGAATACAAAGTCGCCATGGACGGACTTTCGGTTTATGTGAACGCCGAAAATCCCGTTCAGGAACTCTCGTTGGAACAACTGGAGCTCGTGTTCACCGGCAAGATCAAAAACTGGAAGGACCTTGGGGGATCCGATGCTCCCATCACGGTCTACAGTCGCGAGAACAGTTCGGGGACGTATGAGTTCTTCAAGGAACATGTGCTCGGGGACGTCCCCCGTTTAGTTGAAACTCGGTTGGTGGAAAGTTTCATTACGCGGCTTTGAGACTTTTCTCAAGCTTGGACTGATGAAGGGCCAAAGCCTG
>VHDG01000379.1 GCA_016871475.1 Verrucomicrobiota bacterium | reverse complement strand
CCGTTCAACGACCGGATCCTTTCCGCGGAGCCCGTGTGCCCAGTCCGTGGAGCCACAGGTGAAGACCGTTCCGCCTCGCTGGTAAACTCCCATCACCGCAGCCCCAACCCGGCCCTGTTCGAAACGCTCATACCAGTAGGCATCGCCCGGATGCCATTTAGCCGGACAGGAGGCGATGATCTGAAAGTCCTTGGGTGTTCCATCCCTCCCTGTGGGATGAGGAAGTCCGTCGCGCAACTCGATCTCACAGCCGTCGCATTCGTATCCCACGATGGTGTCCTTGCCTCCGAACTCATCTCCTCGCTTCAACCCCGTGCCTTCGAGCAGCCAGTGCTCGGGACGGTGAAGGGTGTAGGAGCCCTTGCCATCCATAAACTGGCCGTGGCTGCGATGATATCCGCCCCAGAGGAAGCCCACTCCTGTGAGCTGATTCTCCGGACGCTTGACGAGGTGATGGCTCCAGAGGGTGCTGAGCAAGCTGAGGTCGGACGTGGCATGGACCGGGTCCAGGGGGAACTGCTGTTTCCAGCAGGTGAGAGCCTTGCCCTCGTCCTCGGAGCGCACCTGCCAGCAGCAAGTGTTGCCGCTGAAGAACGCCACGTTGCCACCTTTGCCGATGAACGCCTCGAGGTGATCACGCATCTTGGCGGACCAATACTCATCGTGCCCCACGCTCAGGACGAGCTTGTAGTGGTCCAGCAGCCCGGGAAGAAATTCGAGATCCGCGTTGGCGCAGTAATCCAGGGTGTAGCCGTTGCTCTCCATCCACTGTACGAAGGGTTGTTCCCAATTGGAAAACTGGCTGGCCGGGGGACGCTCGAAAGATACGCGATTTCCCTGCACGTTGCCCCGGCCGTGGTAGCTGTAGAGCGAATAGCCGGCGTAGTTGTTGTATGCGTTGTAGGTGTTGGAGCTGAGTTGAAGCAGGATCCGTGTCCTGCTGCCAGGGTTCGCAGCGCGAAGGATGAAAAAGCAGGAGGACTCAGCCGTGCGACGTCCCCGCTGCGCGAAGTTCCCCCCGTTATCAGCGACTCGCAGGACGACGTGGTAATAGCCGCTCTCCCAGTGCTGGGGAATGGTGAGTCGGAGCGACGCGGGCCAGCCACATCCGTGACTGGAGGCGTTGTCCGGCACGGAGAACGCCTGACCTTGAAGGCCTGCGAGGTTGGTTACCGTTTGGGCGCTGGCACCGAGGCGGACTATCTCGGCTGCGTATTGCTTCGCAGTGGTCGAAACGTGGATCGTCAACTCCTCCCCAGGCGCATAGCTCGTCCGTCCCGTGTAGCCTTCCACGTAGAGCGAATGGGGAACAAAGAGGCCGTGGATAAAGAGCAGAACGAATGCGACCAGGAACGGCAGCCATCTGTGCCGGACGCTGCGCTGTGTCAACAGACACAAGACCAGCACGACTACAGTGAGCACAGAGGCAACCCCCATGACCGTCCGATTGCCAAAAGTGGTGTCAGTAAACCAGTAGAGAGACAACAAGAGCAGGCTGACGGCATCAAGGTAGCAAGCCAAGCGATTCAGAGAGAAATGCTGCTCCGAATACGCCAAGTGTGGGTCTGTGCAGTTCTTCATGGCGTCGAGTGGCCTAGACCAGGCTCAGCGACCGCCGTCGGCCAATCCCGTCGTCCCCCTGAGGCAGCACCCTGGTTGGGCGGCAAAGAATGAGTCATCTCCTTCTCACTTGACTGTGACTACGCTAACCGGCTGCACGCCCGCAACCTTGCAGGTATCCATCACGGTGGCCACTTGGTTGAACGGCGCGGACTTGTCCGCGCGAATCACCACACCCTGATGTTTGCGTGAGCCAAGCTTTGAAAGCCGCGCCGCGAGATGCGACTCCGAACACGGGCGACCAGCGACGGTGAGAGCACCATCCGCTGCGATGCCAACGGTGATAGGCTTGGTGTGGGCGCACCCCGCAATGAGCAGCGCAAATGCGATGATTACGATGTGAGAAACGACGTGCTTCATAGTGGTGGTGTCTGGCGCCTAACTTAATGGTCAGCGACGGGAGCCAGCCGCCGATGATGGTCGATTTGTCTCTGAGCGAAGCGGCTGGCTCCCGTTCGCTGAACCGCCGAGTTCAGGCATGTCTGCCTCACGGCTCGTGGTGAGGAAATCACTCGTGGAGGAAAGATAAAGGTCAGGGCGACTGTGCCACTCGTGCTCGATGCCCCGCATGAGCAAGGCACAGTCCAGCTGCACTGATCCCGCTGGAAAGCGCGCGCGGTCATCAAAAAAGCACGACTGCGCCTCATCAATGCCGAGCGGTAGGACGGTCCAGTTGAGCGAATGCAGCTCCATGCCATGATAATGCCCCGGATTTCTGGTGGCGGAATATCCTGTCGCCCCGAGTGAAAAGAATCCAGCAGCAGCCTCAAGCGATGGAAAGATACTCGTGGAAGGCAATTGGTCGGCGATGTGGCCAACAAAGGCAATCTCGGTGCCGCCATCCGGTCGCACGATGCGGAGTGAGACCGAGGAATCAGTCTCCCGTGGCTCAAAGCGGCTTCGCTGGAAGATTCCAGGAAAAAAGCGTCCACCAAGCGTCTTGTTGAACCACGAATTTGTGTCCCGACGAGGAATGAATACCCCCTCTCGTTGCATACCATCCTGCTCCCACTCGACAGCGATACGATGCGCGGCATTCTCTGACCCGAGGCCAAACCAAGCTGGTATCAGTCGAGGTCTCAACTGCTTGAAGCGGATCATACAAACACCGCCCACGCCGTGATCTGCATACAGCTTGGGCTTGAATGGTGGCGGAAGAACCCGCCGAAGCACCTCGGGATCGATGCGGTAGTTCAGCAGCACCCGCCTGTCGATAACGCCATGTATGGTGTCGAGAAACATGGATACGTGGCTACTTGCCCGAACGACCAGCGAGAATGAAGAACGCGATGGTGCTCCACAGTGCGACATACGCCGGCAATATCAAAATCAGGCTCGCTGGCTCTCCGATACCCATCGCGCTTGCTGCGGAAAGTCCGGGCATGTGAATGAAGAAAACAAACATGCTCAAGGACGAGGCCGGGCCACACGGGCCGAAGCCGCCGATAGCCAAGGTCGCCGCGAGTGCCGCCTCAATCGCGACTCCGATGCCGAGTGCTCTGAGTGTCGTTTTCATCAGGTGCGCGTAGTACCGTCTAACGAAACTGCCCAGGGACCCGCCGGTATGGACGCTCAACCTGAAAACTGGATGCGATCGGCGCGTTCACTGGCGTAGCCTTGTTAGGCATTTCCGCGCGCAACTCGATCACCCCGGCTTTCCTCGTAGCAGCGAAGCCAGTACTCGATGGTATCGAGGCGAGAGATGTCACAGCACATAGGTGGCGAGGTTCGGATGGCGGCAACCACCTCTCGGACGCGCGATACGCCGAACTGCTCCGCGAAGTAGAGGGGAACCTCCTCGATGCTCACGTCCCAATCAACGAGCAACTCCCGAATACCGGCCTCGCAGGATATGGGGCATGGAGGCTTGAGATTAAAGAGGAGCAGTGCGGCGGGAGCTGCCGGCCCAGCATCCTGACTGTGTGCCGCGAAGCCAAAGAGAGAGTGAAAGGTCCGAACCGGATCACACTGTCGCAAGCGCTCCAAGAGCGGTGCCAACTCCGAATGCCAGTCGCGTCTACACACACGATCGATTTCGGCGGAGATCTCGCGTGGTGTCATAGATGCCTACCAGTGTTATCGGGCCTTCGCATCGGTAATAGTGACGGCAGCACCGGACCGCAGGGCTGCTTCAACAAAATATATGAAGGCCTCGCCAGCCACAGTTGGGTCGACTCCACGATCCACAAAGTACATGAACTCATCCTCGATGCGGTAGTTGTAAATCTCACGCAACGGATTTCGGTGGATAGGGCTCGGCAGCCGGTCGAAAAGAGCGCGAATCTGATCATCAGGTAGTCGCGTGCAATGAATGTGGTATTCCTTCTGCATGATTATTTCCGCCTGATCAAATAAGCAGGTTTCCGGCCCAACGCCAGAACTAACCGACGCGGGCGGCCAGTGGCGTCCGAATTGGAAACTGACGTGGCCCGCCCCCGTTCGGTCCAGTGACCTTGTTCGGCGTTTTCACGCGGATCTGATCAACTTTCTCAACCCGCGACGTAGCAATCGTAAACTTGTCCTTGCGTCAGTTCCCCATCGGCCGGGCTTGTTCAACCACGGGTGTAGTTGCTGGCTTCGCTTTGCTACGCAGCAATACACCCTTCAGGGTTAGGCCACATGCCGTCCCTCCGACTGAATGTGTCTCCGTGCCGCAATCAACGCTGCAATCGGCCCGATGACTGGCAAGAGCCAGCAAAGCAAAATCCATAGCGGCGCAAGCGCGCCGCGAAATGTGCGCGCTGAAACGATGGTGGCGCGAATCGCAAGGATGACGCCGGCAACGACGAGCAGGAGCAAAAACAACTGCGCGATGACCAGCGGCCAACTGACTCCGAACTGAGATGAGATGTCTTGCTGCATAAGCGTGTGATGTGGCCTAACGCTGCATCTCAGGCACGGCGCGCCTAGGATGTGCAACATGAAACCGAGACGCAATCGCGCCGTTGCCTGAAGATGCTTGGTTCGGCCATGTGCTCAGATCTCTCAATAGCGTCGCAAACTCGAGGAGGCTGAAACCTTCAGGTCTGACTGAACCGCAAGGGTGACACGGTAGCCCCCTCTACCCTCGATAAAGCCGAGATCGTCAAGATCAACGCGCTGACCTCCTGCTTCGAATGCGATGCGCAATCCCGATTCGCCCGGCGGGCGAA
>VHDG01000378.1 GCA_016871475.1 Verrucomicrobiota bacterium | reverse complement strand
TCTTTCATCCAGGGGTCCCTGAGATAGGTGGCCTTGGGACGTGTCCATGGACTGGCATCCTCCACTGACCAACCATCTGTGGAGGATGCACGAAGAGTGAGTTCGTTGAAGGAAGTCACGCGAGTGTCATCGAACAGTCGAGCCTGCAATCTGGTCGGGCCAAACTCCGGGCGGAACTGCACCCGGAAACTGTGTTTGCGTGCGTGCCAGTGTTGACGGCTCAATCCTCCATGGATGCGGAGTCCGGCATCGATCTGAAACAAGGTTTCGCCGCGGGGCGAAAACATCTCCACTGAAGCGGGACGTATCCATTGTCCGCCCTGAGCGGCGCTGTTGGGATAGATCCCCGTTGCCGCATCGAACAGATTGCTTACGGACGTTGTGAGACACACGGCGGGGAGGGATAGAATTCCGTCCTTCACCGAGTAGCCCGGGGCAGGGGTTCGATTGATCCTGGGATCCATCTCATAGTCGGCGGGTACGGGTTGCCCCTGCAAGGGGCCGTACGCGCCATACACTCCCCACGTAGCAGGAAACCCGGAGGGGCGTTGTGGTTGTTTGTCCACCTGGGACGCGAACAGGTAGGTATGGGTTTGAATCGCGGACGCCTGAAAGTCCTCACGAAAACAGAGCGCTCGCAGGACCGTGGAGTTTGAGATGACGAGAGAAGTCTGAGACGTCCCACCCTGGACCGAGGGCTCCACCAGGAAACCTTGGGTCGCGGAGGGTGCGCTTCCGTCGAGGGTGTATCGGATCGATGCCCCTGGGGTTAGGCCGAAGAGGGTTACTCTGATAGGATCATCATAGAATCCTCGCTTCGGGTTGATATCCGGGGCTGTCACAAAACCTGCCACGCCTGAATCGTTTGCCTGGTTGGGGGTGGGATGAGTGAAGAAGCGCGCCGGCTTCTGCGATCCAGCTTCCAGCTCTGCGGTGAGCAGAAGATCGGATCCTGAGGCCGAATCGTTTTGAAGCTCGAAGGCCAGGATGTTCGAGCCTGGCAGAATCGATCGATGGGTTTGAACGAGATCCATCAGTTCAATCAGTGAACCTTCAATTCTTGGGCGACTCTGCGTTGGGGATACGTTGCGAGACACGAGCAGTTCGCCGTTTAGCCATGCAACGAATCCATCATCGTAGCGGACTCGAAGCCTCCAAGCTTCCGGAGTTGAGGTTGCTTGAGGCAAGAGGAATGGGATTCGGATCTGGGCGGTGGCACTCACTCCCCGCATCGTTGGGGAGAGGTCCGTCAGAATGAACTGTCGATAGGTGCCTACCAAAAGCGGGGAGAGCCCCGATGCCAGAGCCTGGATATTATTCGCAGAAAGGGCTCCGGCCCAAATCGCGACATCGTCCAGTTTGCCCGGGTAACTGACGGCACCTTGGGGCGCGCTTCCGAGCCACAGGCTTTGGATGTTGTTCAGCGGTGAAGCCCCTTCCCCCGAATGCCAGAGCGTGCCGTTCTGCCAGATCTCCTTTCGGGACCTGTTCTTCACGAAGACGTAGTGATTCCAGCGTCCCTTCCACTTGGAGGAATCGAGTTCCTGGCGTGCGATCCGCGTGTCTCCTCCACAGCAACCCGCGGTGTCGAAGTAGATCACGGAGTCCGACCAGGGCAGATGCACCATGAAGTTTCGCGAGTCGCCGGCTGGGGATCCGGAGTCGAACCAGATGACTGTGTTGTTGGCCGGCAATTGGGGACCTCCCCAAGCCCACAGGCTGACGGTGGCTTGATCCAGCTGACGAAGCAGGTCGAAGGCACCTGATTCGGCAGTGGGGATGCGTACCGAGGCCCCCTTGCCTCCGGATCCAAAATCCATGGCGCGATCACCTGACCGACCCGTCCGACCTCCACCGAAGACGGTGTGCGACGCGGGACTGATCGGTGTGCCATGGTTGTTGCGTCCGCTGCCGTCCATCGCTTTCCCACCCTCCCCGATTTCGTTGAATCCCCAGTAGGCGAGCAGTGGCCGTGCGACCTCGTTGGTTGGATCATCGTAACCCACGCTGCTGAATCCCTGAATCCATCCGGAATCGGGGAAGGGTTCTTTGGAGGGATGACCTGTCCAATCGAGGGCTGTGCCGCCCTGAGGGTGAATCCGGATCCTGGCAGGTGCACCGAGCGGTACCGGGGGAGGAGTTGCAGATTCAAACCCAACTCCGAACGACACATCAGTGAGCTGGGGAGGATAGGCAGGGCTGAATTCACTGGAGGCTCCTGGCTGGTTGGGAGGGTAGAGACCGAGGTATTCGCCTTCCTTTCGCAAGCTGAAGCCCGTGTGAAGCTCTTGGGTGGGATTTCGACGGTTCTTGCCCGACGCGAAGACGATCAGCCGTCCGCCGCCCGGAATCCGAACTCCTGATGGGAAGATCCACTTGGAGGTCTGTTGCGGGTCATCCGTCAAACGCCAGCCCGTCATATCGACGGGGTGAGCGTCCGGGTTGGCGATCTCGATCCAATCCGAGTGATCGCGATCTGCGTCGAGAATGCCGGAGGCATTGTCAGCCAGGAACTCCGAGATAAAGGGTGCGGCGTGGCTCCGTGCAGGATGGATCCAGGGAGAGAGCGAGATCGAGATCCAGGTGAGGAGGGTGAGGAGGCACGTGTGCGGGTGAGGGGAGTCGGGGGAACGGCTGGAGCACGACATGACATTTAGTTGCATTTAACGGCTCCGGCCTGGAGTGGGCAAGACAAAGGAATCGGCCGGTGAATGCATGCGGCATTCACCGGCCTACCCACCACAGAGCGGGCCCACCGCTGTGCCTCTCAGCGGTCTCTGCCTGGGCCGCCGCCCTGAATCATGACAGCGAATGCGAGCCGCGCACCTCCCAGCGCCGCGGCGTCGCACACGCTGCAAATCAGATTCCCTTCTGCCTGCCCTATTCTCCTTACCGACCTATGCGATTCCCATGTCCCAATTCATCGATGGCATCCTTGCCTGACTCCTTGCTGTCCCTCCCTGCTCTGGCTTCATCAGCCAGCGAAAACCTTGATGCAAGTCGCTTGCCAACTCCCGCATTGCTCCCACCGCTGGCCCATGCGATAAGCCGATCCATGCAATATCGACGGTTTGGCCGCACAAATCTCCAGATCCCCGTTTTTTCCTGCGGTGGTATGCGCTACCAGCACAAGTGGCAGGATGTCCCGCCCGAAGACATCCCCGCCGAGAACCAAGACAATCTGGAGGCCGTCATCCGCCGGTCTCTTGAGTTGGGGATCCACCACATTGAGACCGCCCGGGGATATGGGACATCGGAGATGCAGCTTGGGCGGCTCCTGCCGACGTTGCCGCGGCCTGAGCTGATCGTGCAGACCAAGGTTGCTCCTTTTGAAGATCCCGAGGAATTCCTGCGCACTTTTGAGACATCGATGAGGTACCTGCGACTGGACTACGTGGATCTCCTTGCATTGCATGGCATCAACAACCGGGAGTTTCTGACGTGGTCATTGCGCAAGGGCGGATGCATCGCGGCGATGCGCAAGCTGCAGGCACAGGGGCGCGTTCGTCACATCGGGTTCTCCACCCACGCCACGCCGGACATCATCCTCGAGGCGGTTCAAAGCGGGGAGTTCGACTATGTGAATCTCCACTGGTATTTCGTGAATCACCTGAACTGGCCTGCGGTGGAGGAGGCTGCGCGGCAGGATATGGGCGTGTTCATCATCAGCCCGAACGACAAGGGCGGGAAGCTTTACGATCCACCGGCCAAGCTCGCCGAACTGTGTCGTCCGCTGAGTCCGATGCAATTCAATGATCTCTACTGCCTATCGCGACGAGAGGTGCACACCTTGAGCTGCGGTGCTGCGAAACCTTCGGACTTCGACGAGCACATTGCGGCTCTTTCACATTACGATCGGATTGCGGAGGTGGTTGCTCCGATTGAGCGACGTTTGATCGGGGAGATTGACCGGGTATTGGGCCAGGAGTGGCGGCAACATTGGCAGGACGGACTTCCGCAGTATGTGGAGACGCCTGGGCGGGTGAACATTGTGGAGATACTGAGGCTTTGGACCTTTGCGAAGGCCCTGGACCTGGTGGGATGGGGGCGGATGCGATACAACCTTCTGGGTCAGGCCGATCATTGGTTTCCCGGAGAGAACGCGGGTCGATTGGACCTGGAGCTGGTTCGCAAGTCGGTGGCTCACAGCGCATTTGCGGACAAGATCCCCGGCATTCTCCAGGAAGCGCACTCCATGCTGTTTGAGGCCCCCAAGAAACGGTTGAGCCAGAGTTGACCGGTGTGGCTCTGGCTGGGAGCGCTGGCATCCTGCCGGCACCCGTGCAGTGACCTGTCCGACCATTGCTCTGAAAACAGCGATGGATGGACCACGGAGCACGCGGACGACACGGAAAAAGAGGGAACAACCAGACCGGTGCGATTTCCGTGTGGTCAGCGTTTTCCGTGGTTCTCACTCTTCTTCGGATCCTCTCTGTTTCGACGGAATCCTGGACGTCGAGGACAAGGGGGCTATTGCGATGGGAAGGGGAAGGGGACGTGCTGGGGTTGGGGGGGACACCCTGAAGGGCGGACAACGAACTGCGCGTCCGGCTTTGAGGCGTGGGGTGAGAGGCTCCTGGTTTGTTGTCCATCCTTTAGGATGCTCGGGCTTTGCCGATTTGGCCTCGGTTGATCGGTGAGTTGTGGGGTGGCTGCTCATCTGGGAGCGCTGGCATCCTGCCGGCGTGGGGTGAGGATCAGGGAAGATGCCGGCGGGGACGTGTGCTCCCAAAGGGTGTTGGGCCTTAAGGTGCTGGGGTTGGGGGGGACACCCTGAAGGGCAGACAA
>VHDG01000377.1 GCA_016871475.1 Verrucomicrobiota bacterium | reverse complement strand
CGGGCTCACTCCGACATTTGTGAACTCCACTTGATCATCTCTTCCGGCATCGATCTCCGTGATCAGGATCGTGTCCGATTTTTCCCCGCCACCATGAGCCGTCAGACGCACGTAGCCCTGAAAGTTGGTCACGACCAACCCATACTCATCGCGTGCACTCAGGCTGGCAGCGAATGGAATCGCCGATTGGAGGGGCGTTGAAACTGGCCCCCACTCGAAGTGGTCCAGGATCCCCACAGGCCTGGTTCGAAACTTCCACAACGGCCCCTGTAGCGCAGCCATCTCCTTCCTCGCCGAAACCTTCCAGTAGTAGTCGCTCTCCGGGGATAGTCCGGTCACGAGAGCTTCAGCAGATTCCGTGGTGGCTATCAAATCCGAGGGCCCCAGATCCGGCGACTTGCCAAGATAGACATCGAAAAACGTCCGTCCGGAGGAATGAACATCCAAGCTCACGAGGTCGATACCAACATTGATGAAGCCGAGAACGTCTTCCTCCGCGAAGAGCACCCGCACGGTTCTCCCCCGCAGCGATGTCAGATCGAACCGGTTCGTGGTCCATTCAATCGCAAGATTATCGCCCGGCTTCGTGCTGAACGCCGTGGCAATCAAATCACCTTGCGGGCTTCTGATCTCCACGGCGAAACGTTGGGAGGGGTTGAAATACTCCGGCCCGTGATTGTGGATGAAGTGCGCCCAGCTGAGTGATGCGGACTCCGCGTCCGCCGGGATAAACACATCCTGCCAGAGAGAGTGTTTGCCTGGGGTCGACTGGGCCAACAGCGCGCTAAATCCACCCTCCAGTGGAGGTGTCGGGCTTTCAGGACCGTCGGGGTTGACGTTGCCATCGTTGATCACGAAACCCGAACCGCCGTCCTGCGAAGTTTTCCATCCGCGAAGATCTCCCGACTCGAAATCACCATTCGTCAGCAGCTCTCCGAAGCCAGGTCGCCATCGTAGAAATGTCCGGGAAGGGATGTTCTGAGCCAGGTGTGCAGGATCAGGGGTGTAAATCTCCGATGGAGTTTCATTGTCCAGGATCTTTGTTTCCGAGGCGCCCTCCAGGAAACCTTCCGCAGTGCCTGTCAGTTTGACGAGAACGTGCCCATCCACAATGGCGTCATCCAGCGGGGTCAGCTGGAAGGAGGCTGAAATCTCGCCCGACGGCACTGTCACGCTGTCCACAGCCCTTGCCTGGCCGGGGGTATGGGATTGAAGGACCACCACCACATTCGTGCGGACCAACCCACCCAATCGAACCCACCCGGTTTGAGCAGGGTTTGCCTCGCTGATCGCCGCAGGCAGTTCAATGCTGAGGGTGGGCTCATCATTGTCAGCGATCGCAATCAGGGTTTCCACGACGCCTCCGCCCGGTTGATCTGCCATCAACCGGACATGCACATCGCCTTCGAGATCCGGATTGTCACCAGCTACCACATCGAAACTCGTTTCCCGTAGTCCGGCAGGGATGATCACTGACGGAGGATGCGAAAGCTTGCCACTGGGCAAGGTTCGAAGCGCGATTTCAAGAGCGCTTTCCGGTGAGCGATCCAGTTGCAGGGTAACCCGGGTCGGCATCGCATTAGTGCTCTCCATCAACCTCCGCGGTGCAGCGATCGTCAACAACGCAGGCTCATCATCCTGGACCATCGTCAACGCCGACGATCCAAAGTAACCCGGAGCCTGCGCCTGGATGTGCAATCTCCTGGGCCCCTCAAGCAGAAGGTTGTCCAGAGGCTGCATCTCGAAGGATGCCTGCGTTTGACCGACTTCAAATCTGAGGATGGATGGAAGAACGATCACGCCAGGCGGATCGGCCATCAGTTTGAATTCGATCGGCCGGGCAGCCGGTGTGCCCAGGATCACAAGCCCAGCTTCATTCGACACGGATCCTTCGAAGATCTGTGGAGGAAGCTTGATGTGATACCTCCCCGTTGGCAGGCCTCTCACCTGGACGCTATCGATTGCGATGCCGTCGAGGGGGATTGGGTAGTTGTCGAACTGCGTAAACCTGATCTGCATGTGCGGTCCGTACTCGAGACCCGCTGCGGCGAGCGTTTCATTCAGTGGAACCAGGACTTCCTTGTAGGAATCTGTCAGCGACCTGAGGCTCTTCACTTCGTGCCACAGTCTTCCATCAACGCTGATCGCCACGTTATCCGTGTTGGCACCGAACTCGTAGGGACTTGGAGGTGGCAGGTTGGGTTCATCGCTGTACTCGCGCGCGAAAAAGCTCAACACCACATTCGTCCATCCGCGCATGTCCAGGCCCAGCGTGAGTTCGTTGCGCGCGGGCAAACCATCGCTGTCGCTGTCCATCAGAGCATGCTGTCCTCCTGCTTGAGGGCCGCCCAGGGCGGTGAGGAGGATTCTGCCGAAGGCAGGGCTTGCAGGAAGCCATTCCGGGCGCAGATCCTGATCCTCAAACCCGTCCTCAAATGGGATCGATCCAAATGCCATGAGCCGGAGATCGAGCTCTCGCTCCTGTGTCACGCCGCTTGTGCGGTTCGTCAGAACGAGCCTGGAGAGGTATCGGCCTTTGGGTAATCCAAGGGCCTCCTCCGAAATGCTGAGGCTTATGCGAACGGTCCCCCCCGGCTCCAGTCGTCCCTGCCCGGGATCAAGAAGCAGCCATGGGGCATCGTGGCCGGCCGTCCAGTCGATCACCGCGCGGGTGTGATTGGTGAGCAACAAACTTCGCATGCCGCCGAAGAAGGGGCCGCCGACGGCGCCGCTGAAGACCAGCCCATCGGGTGATCCAACCCCCAGGCCATCGGGCAGATCGAAGGCTTCCCGGATGCCGGCCGTGGTGCTGCTCACGGGTGACCAGGCGCTAAAGCCCATTCCCCGACGCGCAAATGCGCTCCACAGATCCTCATGATGCCTGCCAGCATTCATCGCCAGATCTGCCTGCAAAATGGCGTCGCGGGCTTGCAGAAAATTCGGGTTCGACGGCGAAAGTTTCATTCCCAGTGTGACGAGCTGGAGAATCTCCCGGTTGCCTTGCTCGAACCCCAGTTTGCGAATCAATCGCGCCCGCGCATCCCAAAGAGTTGCACACCACAGCTCCCCTTGATTGTGAACCTCCGACGCAAGTCCCGGACTGAAAGGGAAGATCGGGCTCCGTGGGACGGTGGCATGCCGTGAAATCTGCGCGGGATCCAGATCTTTGAAGGTCAGTGGGTTCTTCTTCAGATCGGTGGAGTAAGGATAGCGGCGAATCCCAAAGTAATAGTTCTCCTCCAGTCCGAAGAACTGGCGCGTGACATAGCCGCCCATCGCATAGCAGCCATCCGGGTCATCCGACGCTTCGCTGAGCATGGCCAGGGCGTAAAAGTCCGACCACCCTTCACCCATGCCGCCTGCTTGCAGCGTGGAAATACCCACACCTCCACCCACCAGACGGGTGCTGAGCCCGTGCACATACTCATGAATGACGATTTCTGCATCGAAGTCGCCATCCCGATCCGGCTCGGGACCGTCGAAGATAAACATCTGTATCCGCCCCGGTTCCCCATCGGGTGTGGGAGTAAAGTTTGCGTTGTTTAACCCGGATCCGTCCTGAGCATCTGCCATGATGGGATCTCCGCCCAGCCCACCCCGGCCGAAGTTGTCCTTCTGGTAGTTGCCCGCGGATTCCGTGAACCCGAGGTCATACAGCTGGTCATGCATCCAGTTGCACCAATAGAAGAGCTGCACCACGGCGGCATCCGCGTTGTGCTCCGGAATTTTCCTGAAGTCCAACGGAGGTCGAAACACCCTGGCAGGCGAGCCCCGGGGCCTCGGCAGATCAGGATAGTCATCTGCATTATGATCCAGATGCGCCTCCACATTGTTTCCCCGGGTCTCGTTCAGGTTGTTTGCAATCCATCCGAGAGGTGATGCGTTCGTCGACAATGCGGAGAGAGTGATCACCTCCCGCCGCACCGTGGCAGGTTGGCGCGATGTGGGCTCGCAGTAGGCGGGGGACAATGGAGTTGGGCTGTCCGATGTAAAAACCTCATAGGTCGCGGGCTGAAGATAAACAGTCAGACACCGCCGCAACATCAAAAGTCCAGAGCGGGCATCGATCAGGACCTGATAGCGCTCGCCTCCCTGACGTCTTGTTAGCTCAATTTTCCAGCACAAGGTGATCGCGTTCCGCGTCAGAGGCAGCCAGACCAGGCTCGCGGTGATCACACCCGGAATCCCCGGAGCTTGATACTGTTGGGGCAGAGCGGATCCCTGCTCTAATGCGCTGAGAGATGACAGACCGGAGGAATCTTCACCGATGGAGGTTGCTGCCATACCAATGGCTGACTCGGCGGAGACGGGTGGATTCTTCAGCAGTTCGGTTGTGTTGGCATCCCAGGCTCGTGAGAGGGTCCCGACATCCGGCACGAAAGTGCTGCTGATGGCCAGAAGCTCATCCGCCCGGGTCATATGAGCACTGAGGACGGACTCGAAGACCGGAATGCCTTCGCACTGTTGTTGCCAGACGGTGGTCCGCACCACTTCGTTCCTGGAACGCTGGTCGCGTTTCAGAACCGCCTGCTCCAGTTCCGCGGCGCCGACCTGGAACAGGGAGGAGTGCTCCAAAAGGAAAGCCCGGATGGGACGGTGAGACTGATTCCGTGGAATCAGCGCGAGTGTTTTTTCCTGAACTCCCTTCCCCACTCCACCGGGACCCGTCAGGCATCCATCCAGACATCGAACATGCACTGGAGTTCTGAGCTGTGGATGGTAATCCACCCTCACGGAGGGTAGAGTGTGCCGGAGGTTCGCCTCAGCCTGCTGGATGTCCGGCGCAGGCATTTCC
>VHDG01000376.1 GCA_016871475.1 Verrucomicrobiota bacterium | reverse complement strand
GCAGCCACGCGAGACGCGGCTCGGGCAAAGACCAGTGGAGATACCAGGAGAAGCGAGGCGTGTCGTCGCGGTCGTTCTCCAGAATCTTCGGCATCACGCTGTCGTCATCCGGATAGAGATCGAGCCACTTCTGCGTGACGTAGCAGGGGACGTGCGGAAGGAAGTAACCCACGGCGAGAAAGAACGGTTGTTCCTTCGGCATGGCGCGCAGTTGTTCGGCAGCCCAGGAGGTGACGATGAAATCCTGCTTTTCCTCGTCGCGATGCGGGAACGCGCCCCAGTCCATGAGCGGATGATTCCCCATGGGCGTGGGACCGACGAGCTTCTGCCCGGGCTTTGCGCCGACACCGCCGGGCGGCCCCCAGACATCGAACTCGACCTTCTGCTTCTCCGGCCCGCCTGGGTTGTGGTGATACACCTTGCCCGTCGTGAATGTGCGATAGCCGTGCGCCCGGAAGTGTTGGGGCAAGGTCACGCGATCCTTCCAGGCATCGAGATTCCGGAACCACGGAGCCAGCCCGTAGATGCCGGTGGTGGTCGGTCGTACACCGAGCATCAGGCTTGTGCGTGAGGGGTTGCAGAGCGGGCTTTGGATGTGCGCGTTGAGGAACGTCGTGCCGCGCCCCGCCAGCCGGTCCAAGTGCGGCGTCTTGACCAGCGGATGCCCGCCAAGCGGCCCCACCCAATCGTTCTGATCATCGATCGCGATGAAGAGGATGTTCGGTTTCGCAGCGGTGCGGTCAGCAGCGCGCGCGGTGGCGGGCACGAGCAGCAACGCCGCGAGGCAGTGCAGGAGAGCGAGGATGTTGACGGTCTTCATGTGAGCTGGAGCACGAGCGTCCGACGATACCTGTTCAAGAGAAGCGTGAAATGATCGTTGTCATGGGGCAATCAAGCTGCCTCGCGACTCGATCCGGGATCAGGTCGAAAGGATTTCGCCAACGTCGCCCTCATGCAATCCGGGTTTCCATCACTTCGGAAGCGCGCCACGCCAACCTTGCTTCCATTGGGCCATGAGTTTTTCGACGAGCGCCGCGTTCTCGGGACGTTTGGCGAGGTTCTGATTCTCCTGGGGATCCTTCCGGTGATCGTACAGCTCAATCGCATCCACCTTCGAGTGGTCGTCGCGTCCGACCCAGACGGTGAAGCGGTGTCGGTCGGTGCGCATCGAGTAGCCCATCAACTGGCCGGCACCTGACCGGCCGGCGCCCCGCGGATACTGGCTGAACGCCGCGGTTTTCCACGCGCGATTCGGACTATCGAGCAAGGGCTTCAAACTCACGCCCTCGAGATGCCCGGGCAGCGGCAGTCCCGCCAGCTCGGCAAGTGTCGGATAGATGTCCACGAACTCCACGAGCGCCTTCGAGGAACGGCCGGCGGACTTCATGCCCGGCACGGAAATGAGCAGCGGCGCGTTGGCGTCGTTTTCGCTGTTGCTGTGTTTGCACCAGGCGTCGTGCTCGCCAAGCTTCCACCCATGGTCGCCCCAGAGGACCACGATCGTGTTGGTCCGCAGGTGAAGGCGATCCAGTTCATCCAGCACCTTGCCGACTTGCGCGTCCATGTAGCTGATCGCGGCGTAATAACCGTGTTTGAGTTGGCGCGCGAGGTCGTCGGGGATGGAGCCGTCGGGGATGCCGTGGTAGTTCCGCAACTCGCCGCCCGGCTGGATCGCATAGTCCGGCGCGTCCTTCGGGCGAAACTTGTTGGGCGCGAGCCGGATTTTCCGGGGGTTGTACAAATCCCAGTACTTTTTCGGCGCCACGAACGGCAGATGTGGTTTGACGAACCCCACCGCGAGGAAGAAAGGGGACTTCCGCTGGTTCAAGTCACGAAGCGTTTCGACTGCGAGCTCGGCCACTTTGCCGTCCTGGTAGGTGTTGTCCGGCACGTCGGTAATTTCAAAAGCGGGTCCTCGGGAATTTTTTCTGGAACCTGACGGTTCGTCGGGCGCAGTTCCGGCATCTGCGGCATTTCGCTTCGGTCTCCTTCTTGCTGCGTCGCCGCCCGGCTCTCCCTCGGCTGGCAAGCGGTCGAGCTTCACATTCTCCGGTAGCGCATACCTCGGCGTCCTGGGTGTTTTCCACGGCACGGACCATGTGGGTGGATCATCGTAATTGCCATGATAGATCTTGCCCATCCCCTGGACGAAGTAACCGTGGTTCTTGAAATGCTGGCCGAGCGTGACGACATCGGGCAACGCCGCCCGGAAGTGGGTCTTCAAATCCCAGACCTTTGTCGTGTCCGGCCGGGTGCCGGTCATCAAGCTGGAGCGCGAAGGCGAACACACGGCCTGCTGGCAATAGGCCCGCCCGAACACCATGCCCGCCCGGGCGATGCGATCAATGTTGGGACTCTTGATGTACCGCTGGCCGTAGCAGCCCAGTTCCGGACGCAGGTCATCGACGGCAATGAACAGAATGTTGGGCTTTGGCTTTGTCGAGTTCTCAGCTGAGAGCGCAGGGATCTGAACGCCGATCAGCACCGTGGCGGCAAAGAATCCTGGGATGAGTTTCATGACCTGTGTATGGGTGTTCAGTTCAAAGTCACGGCTTGGGGTTCGGATCCGGATTGGGCGTGGGCATGGGTGCACTGACTTCTTTGCGCCAGGCGAGCAACCGAGCGTGCAGTTCCTTGACCTTGTCGGGATGTGCAGCGGCCAGATCCCTCTTCTCACTGAGGTCGTCGCGGAGATTGTAAAGTTCCAGTCGATGATCCTCGAAAAACTCCATGAGCTTCCAGTCGCCGGCGCGGATCGTTCCCACCGGCAACGTCCGCCAGGTGTCGCCACCGGCACCGAGGTAACCGGGAAAATGCCAGAACAGCGGTGGACGTGCGACGGACGCTCCGGTTCCGCCGGTGAGCACGCTCAGGTAGCTCGTGCCGTCCAGCACGTGGCCGGCGGGATTTGTGGCGGCAGCGATCTCGAGCAGGGTCGGATACAGATCCACGCTGTTGATGGGCACGTCGCTGGTGCTGCCGGGCGCAATCCGGCCGGGCCAGCGGAATATGTAGGGCACGCGTACTCCACCCTCGTAGAACATGCCTTTCCCGCCACGCAGCGGGGCGTTGTCGGTAATCTCCTTGCCGCGAATACCGTCCCGGCCCTTGCCGCCCACGCCGCCGTTGTCACTGGTGAAAACCACCAGCGTGTTGGTGGTCAGCTTGAGTTCCTCAATCAACGCGAGCACCCGGCCCACGCTCTCGTCCAGGCTGGCAATCATGGCGGCATAGACCGGGTCGGCGTGTCCTCCCACCCCGGGCTTGTTCTTGAACCGCGCAATCAGATTGGTCTTGGCCTCGATCGGCGCGTGAACTGTAAAGTGATGCAAACAGAGAAGGAACGGCCTGTCCTGGTGACGCCGGATGAAGCTCTCCGCCTTGTCCGTGAGAAAATCCGCCAGATAGGTGCCGGGGGGATAATCGGTCTGCGGGACGGTTTTGAAGTCGAAGTGGTCGCCGGCCGAAACGATGGCTTCATCAAAACCCTGCGCGAGGGGATGGTGGCTGGAGTTATCACCGAGGTGCCACTTGCCGAACAGGGCGGTGGCATAACCGGCTTGTTTGAGCGCTTCGGCGAAGGTGGTTTTCTCCGGCGCAAGACGAGTGACGTTGTCCACAGGACGCAGCGGCCGTCGTCGCCAATCAAAGCGATCAATGCCACCCACGGTGTAAACCCCGGTGCGCGGACCGTACTGCCCGCTCATCAAAGCCGCACGGGTGGGCTGGCAGTTGGCACCACAGGTGTAACCGCTGGTGAAGCGCATCCCTTGCGCGGCAAGGCGGTCGATCTGCGGCGTCTCGTAATACCGGGTCCCATAGCTGCCGACATCCGTGTAGCCCAGATCGTCGGCAAGAATGAAAATGATGTTGGGCCGCGTTGCCGCGTCAACTCCCAGGGCCGTCAACAGACAAAGGGTGAGGCAAAGTTTGAATCTCACTGGAGCAATTGCTGAAGGGTTGAGAAATCGGAGTCGTTCGACCCGGGATCAAATCCAAAGGATTTCTCGAACGCCACCAGCGTGGCGTGCCGGGCCTGTAATTTGCCTCGGAGTCCGGGCCGCGGGGAAACGACGTAGATTCCCGCTACATTCACCCGATCGCGCAGCGTCATCCGACCGTCCGTCAGCGAGAACTTCACCTCGTGCGTTCCTTCGGCATCGAGGCGGAAGACCTCGGCAGGCTTGGAAAGATAAGAGGGCAGGGGAAAGGTGAATTCACCGTTGCGCGGCGTGAACTTGAAAACCTTCTCGGCAAGGTCCGGTTCGTAGGCCAGGTCGTTGGCAAAGAGCAACGCGCCATCCGGCCCCGCGACGGAAGCCAGATCCCAGGAAGGCTGGGCGTTCTGAAGTTCCCGGCGGTAATCGAACGCGTCGCCGCTGAGCAGGAGATCCTCCATCAGCAAAATCTCCCGGTTCACGCGCGTGATGGGCTCGATGAGGTCGCGAAACTTCACCAGCGATTTCAAACTGAGGTTGAACCAGTAGAGGGATGTGATGCGCGAGGCCAGTCCGTGATAGGCCTGGGCGCGCAATTCGTCCGGCGTGGGCGAGGTGCGCTGACGCCCACCGTAACGACCCCAATCGTAGTGCGCTCCCTGTGACCAGTAGGCGATGGGGCGCGGGCGATTGAGCTCACGCAGGCTGCGGGTCATGTCGCCGATCGTTTCGAGCGGGCCTGCCCAACGCAGGCGGTTGGTGCCCCAACGTTCGTATTGGCCCCAGGCGTCGGGCGCCGGCGCGCAGACGCGATACGCGTCGTAGTGGGGATAATCCGAGAGCCCCGCGTAGTAACGCCACA
>VHDG01000375.1 GCA_016871475.1 Verrucomicrobiota bacterium | reverse complement strand
CCGCCTTGATCGAGGATCTCGAAGACCGAGGGATGCTCGACAGCACACTGGTTCTGGTGTCGTCCGAGTTTGGTCGCACCCCCAAGGTCAACGCAACCGCCGGACGTGACCATTACCCCAAGGTTTTCAGTGTCGCCATGGCTGGCGCAGGGGTCAAACGCGGCTACATCCACGGTGCAAGCGATGCGACTGGAGGCGAGCCGGATGGCGATCCAGTCAAGGTCCCGGATCTGGCAGCGACGGTGTATCACCAGATCGGAATCGACTTTGAGAAGAACCTGATGGCGCCTGGAGATCGACCTGTGAAAATCGTGAAGGACGGGGAAGTTGTGCAGGGGCTTCTGTCCTGAGTGTCATCCTCATCATCCGATGCCCACCCTTGATGTCAGGTGCCGAAGACAACACAACAGGGCGACGACGTCTGCGATCCTCGCTTTCTTGCTGGCGCTCTCGCCGGCGTTCGGTATCTCCCCCTCCCTGGCCTCGGTTTCCCCTCCCGGAGCACAGGCAGGGACTGATGTTGAGCTGACCCTTGCAGGTGCGCGGCTTGATGACGCCAAGGAAATCATCTTCTACTCACCGGGCATCAAGGTGATCAGCCTGGAGCCCGCAAAGAAGGGGACCTCGATCAAGGCGATGGTGCGAGTCAGCCCGGATTGCGCCCGAGGGGAGCATCAGCTGCGGGTTCGCACGCTGACAGGGATCTCGGAGCTACGGACTTTTGCGATCGGAGCCTTCCCAGTGCTCAAGGAACTCGAGCCCAACAACGAGATCTCCAAGTGCCAGGTGCTGCCCGTGAACACCACGGTGCACGGAACGATCACTTCCGAGGATCAGGACATCTACAAAGTCCAGGCGGTGAAAGGGGAGAGGCTTTCGGCTGAGGTCGAGGCCATGCGCCTTGGGAGAGTGATGTTCGATCCTTCGCTGGCCATCCTGGATCCTGAAGGCAAGCCGCTGGTGGAGGTGGATGACTCCAGCCTGGGGCAGCAGGATCCGTTCGTCTCCGTTCTCGCACCGAAGGACGGCTTTTATCACGTGGTGGTTCGAGATTCCACATGGGGAGGCGGCGACGGATTTGTCTATCGGTTGCATGTGGGTTCATTCCCCAGACCTTCTGCTGTTTTTCCTCTTGGAGGTTCTCCCGGGCAAACCGTGAAACTCAAATTCCTGGGCGATCCGGCCGGGCCCATCTCGCAGAGTCTCGAGATCCCGAAGTCAGCCGAGGGCGAGTGGCCGGCCTACTGCTCGGTCAACGGGGTCAGCGCTCCCACACCCAACCGCATCCGCATCAGCTCGCTCCCCAACATCTTTGAATCCACCTCCAACAACCAAAGACAGTCCGCCGTGATGTCTCCTGAAGACCCACCCGCTGCTTTCAACGGAATCATCTCCAAGCCCGGGGAATCAGACTGGTTTGGATTCACAGCCACAAAAAAAGTCGCCCTGGAGATCTCGGTGTTCGCGCGTCGCCTCCGCTCGCCGCTCGATCCCGTCCTGGAGCTCGCAGATGCCAAGGGAAAAGTCCTCGAAAGCAATGATGACTCCGCTGGCATGGACAGCGTCCTCCGTCACACCCCTGACGACACAGGTATTTTGTATCTTCGTGTCCGGGACCAAATGGGGCGTGGGGGGCCCGACTTCGCCTACCGCATTGAGGTGGTCTCGCCAAAGCCCTCGGTCACCCTGTCCATCCCGGAGGTCGCGCGCAACGACACCCAAACCCGCCAGGCCATTGCGGTCCCCCGTGGAAACCGAATGGCGACGATGGTGAGCGCCCGTCGATCCCAGTTCAACGGAGAGCTCTCGTTTCAAATCCCCGGATTGCCCCAAGGCATCACTTTCCTGTCGGAGGTCATGCCCGCGGGCGTCGATGCCATGCCCTGGGTGTTTGAGGCCGCCGCTGATGCTGGCTTGTCAGCGGAGCTGGTGGAACCCCAGGCGCGGTCCAAGTCGTCGGGAAACCCCCTGGCCTCCCGATGGAGACATCGAGTGGAGATGGTGCGCGGTAACAATGATCAGGTGTACTACGCCACCCACAGTGATCGTTTGTGCGTGGCGGCAGTTCAGGAAATCCCGTATTCGCTCGAGCTCGAGGCACCCTCGATCCCTCTGGTCCGCTCCGGATCCATGAACCTGAAGGTCCGCGCGAACCGCAAGCCGGGCTTCGATGATCCAATCTCCGTGAAAATGCTTTGGAACCCGGCGGGGATTACATCTGAAACCGAGGTCACCATTCCCAAAGGCAAGTCCTCAGCCCTTTACGGTATCTCGTCGAAGTCCGATGCAGCTCTCGGATCCTGGAAGCTTGTGGTGTTGGGTTCCGCCAATCAGGAAGGCGGATCAGCACAAGGCTCCTCGGGATTCGCATCTGTTCGCGTGGCCGAGCCGTTCGTAACCGGCAAGATCACGACTGCCATCACACATCCTGGCCAGGCAGTTGCCTTGAAATGTTCCTTGGACCACAAACAGTCTTTCGAGGGAACAGCCAAGGTCCGGCTCACCGGCCTGCCTGAAAAAGCCTCCGCCAGGGAGATGGAGATCACCAGCTCTGACAAGGAGATCCTCTTTGAGATCACCCTCGATCCGAAGATCAGCACCGGCTCGCACAAGAACCTGGCCTGCGTGCTGGAGATCCGAAAGGGCGACGACACCATTCTGCAAACCGTGGGAAGCGGAGGCATCCTGAGGATTGTCCCTCCGAAAAAGGACAGCGGGGCAGGAAAGAAAGTAGCCGCGGCATCCGGCGTGCCACCCAAGCCATGAAGTTCTCCTGTCCCCATTGCTCCCAGCACATCGAGGCGGACGCGGCATGGATCGGTCACTCCATCCCCTGCCCCTCCTGCAATCGTGCCTTCACCGTGTCTGCTCCGAGCTCCGAGCCCCCGGCGCAACCCCCTCCCGGGAAACCAACAACCAGGCCATGGAAAGCAGGCCTTGCTCTGCTCGTGGCAGCGGCAACCCTGCTCGCAGTTTGGCTGACCGTATTCCGGCAGGGTGGGATGGGTTCCGCTTTCTCCTCTGTTCCGGTGGTGGAGCTTCAGCTGCACCCCACCGACATCCAGCTGGATTCCGCCCAGGACACCCAATCGATCGTGGTGCTCGAAAACGGGGGGACGTTTGATGTAACGCGACATGCAAAGATCTCACTCGCGGCACCGTCGATCGCATCCGTCCAGAAAGGCGTGATCCTGCCCAAGTCGGATGGCAGGACCGAGCTCCGGGTCGAGCATGGAGGCAAGACAGCATCGACCCATGTGACAGTCACAGGATCGAAAGCCACAAAGCCCATCAGCTTCCGCCTGGACGTGATGCCCGTCCTGACCAAGGCGGGATGCAATGGAGGCAACTGCCATGGCACCTCCCGGGGCAAGGAGGGATTTCATCTATCACTCTTCGGGTATGACCCTGACGGGGATCACCAGAGCATTACACGTGACTGGGTGGGACGACGGATCAACCTGGCGGTTCCGGAGGAAAGCCTGATTCTTGAAAAGGGGCTGGGTCGGGTACCGCACGGCGGCGGGGAAAGGTTCAAGGAGGGAAGCGAAGCCTACCAGACCTTGCTGACGTGGCTGCGTGCGGGTGCGCCCAACGACGACACCAACGTGGCCCACGTTGCTTCGCTGGAAATCCTGCCCAGCCAGGCCGTGCTCCTGGGCAAGGACAGCCAGCAGAAGCTCACCGTTCGAGCCAAATACACGGATGGCAGCGATCGGGATGTCACGCGGCTGGCTGTGCTGTTCAGCAATAATGAATCGTCAGCCAAGGTTTCCGAGGATGGAACCGTCCAAGCCGGCCAACAGGGTGAGGCCTTCGTGATGGCTCGTTTCGAAACTCACACCGTCGGATCGCAGATCATCGTCGCCCCTGCAACGCCCCCGGAGCCATTCCCCGAGCTCTCAGACCAGAACTATGTGGACAAGCTCGTCCACGCCAAGTTGAGGAAGCTTCGGATCACTCCTTCAGCGGTATGCGATGATGCAACCTTTGCCCGGAGAGCCTATCTGGACATCACAGGCACCCTTCCAACTCCGCGTCAGCTGGAGGATTTCGTGGAGGGCATGAGCTCCGGGAAACGCGAACAGCTTGTGGACGAGTTGCTACAGCGCGAGGAGTTCGCAGACCTCTGGGTGATGAAGTTCGCGGAGCTGCTGCAAATCCGATCGGTCCAGGACCAGTTCAGCTACAAGGCCGCACTCCAGTACTATGACTGGTTGGGAGACCGCCTCGCACAGAATGTTCCGATTGATCAAGTCATCCGAGCCCTGATCACCGGATCGGGAAGCAACCTTCAAAATCCCGCCGCCAACTATTACCAGGTTCAGACAGACACCCTGAAGCTGGCTGAGAACACCGCACAGGTGTTCATGGGCATGCGGATTCAGTGCGCTCAGTGCCACAACCATCCGTTCGACCGCTGGACCATGAACGACTATTACGGGTTCGCCAGCTTCTTTGCCCGGATCGGACGAAAGCCCGGGGAGGACCCACGGGAAACCATCGTGTTCGACCGTAACGAAGGCGAGATGAAGCATCCCGTTGGGGGGCGCGTCATGAAGCCCAAATTCCTTGGAGGTCAGGAGGCGAAACTCGCCTCGGAGGAATCGCGCCGCGAGGCTCTGGCAGACTGGATCGCCTCGCCGGACAATCCCTGGTTCGCGCGCAACCTCGCCAACATCGTTTGGGCCCACTTCATGGGACGGGGAATTGTGGAGCCTGTGGACGATGTCCGGGTGAGCAATCCTCCCTCCAACCCGGAACTGCTCGACACGCTGGGCGCACGCTTCACCGAATACAAATACG
>VHDG01000374.1 GCA_016871475.1 Verrucomicrobiota bacterium | reverse complement strand
TGATCATGGGTCCCACCATGCACTCCCGATCTGTCGGGTCGCCCATCTTCACACGGCTGGTTGTCCACGACAGAAGAAGCTCCTGGAAACGCTCGCGAACGGGTTCGTGAACCAGTATCCGCTGAACGCTGATGCACGACTGTCCCGCGTAGCCAAAAGCACCGGTCGCGATCAACGGAACAGCAGCCTCCAGGTCGGCATCCTCGTGCACCACGACAGCCGCGTTGCCTCCCAGCTCGAGTGTCAGCTTCTGACGTCCACATCGGGCCTTCAGAGCCCAGCCAATTGCCGGGCTGCCCGTGAAGGAGGTCATGGCGACTCCGGGATCCCCCACCAGCCTGGCGGCGTGTTCGTTGGAGCAGACGATGACGTTGACCTGACCCCTGGTTGCACCCGCGGATTCGATCACCTCGGCGAGAAGAAGGGCGGTCAGCGGGGTGCGGGGCGAGGGTTTGACGATGATGCAATTTCCGGATGCCAGGGCAGGGGCGACCTTGTGAGCGACCAGGTTCAACGGGAAGTTGAACGGGGTCATTCCATAAATCACTCCGATGGGAAAACGTCGCACCAGGCCGGAATGCCCCTGGCCGGGATTGAAGGCGTCCATCGACAGCAATTCGCCCATCGTTTCACGGGATTCCGCCGCCGCCGCGGTGAATGTATGAATCGCCCGGTTGACTTCAGCTTCGGCGAATGTGATGGGCTTGCCGGCTTCTGCGACGATCAACGACGCGAAGAGGTCGCGACGTTGTTCGATCCCTGCCGCTATCCGGGTGAGCACGGCGCTTCTCTCATAGCCGGGGAGGCTTCGAGTCGTTGCGAAGGCCTTCCTGGCTGCATTGACCGCCAGCTCAAGCTCGGCCTCGGAACCCAGGGCACATCGTCCCACCCGCGAGCCATCCGCCGGATTGAGCACATCAAGGCTGTCCCTGGCGGGAATCCATTCGCCGCCGACGAAAAGGCCGGAATGGCTCAAGGGCGCATTCATGGTGTCGAGGGCGCTGATTACATCCTCTCCACCTCTCTCTTCTCAACAAAGATCGGCAGGCCAGCCTTGGAAAAATTCTCCATCAAGAGTTCGGGGTCGAGGGATTCAGGCATTCGGACACCTCGTTCCTTGATGCGACCTGTGACGATCAGCCGGGCTGCGAGGGCGGGGGGGATGCCGGTTTGGACCTCGGTCAGCGAGTAGCCTTCGCGTTCGTAGGTCTCCCGGTGACTGTCCATCGTATAAACGAAATACTCCACCCGCTTGCGATCCTTGGTGCCGCGCACCTCGGTTCCGACGCAGCTGTAGCCATCGACGGTGGGTCCGAGCTGTGCAGGTTTCGGCAGGTTCGCCGTCGCGACGCGCACGGGTGCCACCTCGACCCCATCGACTTTCACCTTCTTCCAGGTGTCGAGATCCAGCAGGGCCAACGACTTGGCCAGATGATAAACCTTGTCCGAGAGCGTGTATTTGAAAACGGAGTATTTGACTCCTTTTTCCACGAACGGGGGATAGAGGCCGAGGCTGACGCCCTCCTCGTGAGCGACGCCGTAGGTTTTCATCAGGCCGATCGGCTCCGGAAAGCGGACCCAATCCACTTCGGTCTCCAGAGGCTTGCCTGAGCTCAGCCGGCCATCCTTCACGTAATAGGGTACGGCCCCGAGCTCTTCGAAGAGAGTCTCGGGATTGAAGAGGACGGCAAATCGATAGCCTTTGACCTCTGCGTTGTCGGCATCGAGGACGCGGATGCTGGAAGCCGTGTCCAGGCGATCCATCGCCCAGCGAGCGAACACATTGACAGCACCCGGGTCCATCCCCATGCACAACAGCCCGAGCAGATTCTTGTCGAGGAACGCGTCGTTGAAGCTCTCGATCTCAGCCTCAAAGGAGTTCTTTCCCGGGCGCTTGAGTCCTGGAGGCGAGTAGATGTCAGCGGCCATGTCGATGTAGTGCGACCCTGCCGTGGCGCAGGCTTCCAGCACTGAGTGATTCACCTGGCAGGGACATGCGTTGAGGGTGACGTCGATTTTCTTTTCCTTCATGAACGCCACCAGGGCCGGTGTATCCATGGCGTTCACCTGCTGGACTTCGAACCGGCTGCGTTTCGTTTGGGAGTGAAGTTTCTGGGCGAAGACGGTGTCGATGTCGGCGAGGATGATGCGTTCAAAGCAGTCGTAGTCATGGAGTTGTTTTCCAATCACCGATCCCACACCGCCAATTCCCATCACCATTGCGTTTGCCATAATCAACCTTTCCCCGTGAGCCCGGCGTCATGTCTCAACCCGCTCCAGGCTCTCATCTAAGGTAGGGCAATAAAAGGGTTGGTGCAAAGAACGCCAACATAAATCCTCGGTCGGCAAAACCTGCCCACCCTCCCGCACGGGCGGGTTTGGTCATAGGTTTCAAGGGTGCGAATGCTCCGCGGAGCCATCTTTCGTGATGGAGTGTCCAATTTCAGGACGCAGGAACGTTTCGTTCACGCCCGAATTCGAGGCGAGTGCCGGGAGGCGAGGTTCGTTGTCCATGCTTTTGGCTGCCTGAGCTCTGCCCCCTTCCTCCCCGGACTCCTCCCGTGCTCATCGCTGCCCCCAGGAGACAAGGGGCCGGGGAATGACTGAGGGCTCTCCGCCTGAATCGTTCCGGCTGAGCCGACAGAATTTGATCTGCCAGTCTGGCCCGAAAACGATAGCCAGTCTTCATTCACCGCGAGCTTCAAGAATTTCGAGCAGGCGATCTGCCGTCTGTGGATCTTTCTTGTGCGGCGCCGGTGAGAAACCCTCAAACCACTCATAACCCATGCACTCACCCATCAGTAAATCGTTGCTGACCTGCGGTTGTGCCGTGCTGACGTTGTTCTCCTGGACGAATTCAGCGGCCGCCGCCCACGACCCCGACCAGTGGCCTTCCGTTGTTGACCCTTCCAAGACAGCCCACTTCGTGAGCGTCGATCAGTTTCTCGCCCCTCCTGGGGAAACATGGACCGAAACCCTCAAAGTTCTGGATGGAGGTGATCAGACCACGGCGCGAATCGCCCTCCGGAATCGTGTCGGGCTCAAAGCCACCAGCAGCTAACTCAATACTTCCGACTCAGGTTTCACAGAATGGGCTGACGATGACACCATCGACATTCTGATGCAGGTCTATGGAGATGACGCCGTGTTGGGCGGGAACGGACTTCCGCGATACATTTTCCGGAGCAGGAAATATTTTTGCCTACGACTACGGCGCGAATGCCTCGCTCCCGCTGACGCTTCAACAACCAGGCGGCAACGTCGGCATCGGAACCACGGCGCCCACCACCAAACTGCATGTGGTCGGAGATGTCACCTGCGTGGCTGTTAACATCACCAGCGACCGCAACGCCAAGGAGCAGTTCAAGCCAGTGAACGCCCGAGAGGTGCTGGAGAAGGTGGCTCGACTCCCGATCAGCGAATGGCAGTACAAGTCGCAGGGTGATGCCCGTCACATCGGCCCGATGGCCCAGGACTTCCGGGAAGCCTTCGCCCTCGGCCGCGACGACAAACACATCACCAGCGTGGATGCCGACGGCGTGGCGCTGACGGCCATCCAAGGCTTGAGCGAGAAGTTGGAGGAGCAGCTTCGCGACAAGGACCGGCGCATCCTCGAATTCGAACGATCCATGGCCGAGATGAAGGCTCTGCTCCAGCGAGTGTCGGCCGCCAGTCAGGAAGGAGTGGCCAAGTGAAGGTTCGACGCTGGTACACGCCGGGAACGGTCGGATTGAGCTTGGGGTGCTCCCGCCAAACTGAAGGTTCGATGCGGCTGGGCGACTGGTTTCCCATTTGCCGGACGAGAACAACACTCGGAGTGATTCTGGGGTTTTTCGCGCTGGTGTTTCTGTCCCTCGATGGCTTGGCCTGGGGTGTTTACAATGACACTTCGGTCCCTGTGCGCGCCCGCGTGTTGGGTGGCGATTGGGATGTGAACATCCAGCCTGGAACGGATAGCGCGTGCCACGGATCCGACACCGACTGCAATCCCAGTGGCAACCAGTTTGCCGTGGTGACCCTGCAAGTCGAGACCCTCGATGACGATCCTCGCAAGCTCAGCTTGGCGGTCGAGATGGAGGCTGGTGGCGTCGCCGTGATTGTTGAGGAAGCACGTCCGTCACAGTGGAACTCCCTCAGCGGGCACATCGGTGTGCTGGGGTATCGCGTCAACGGAGATCTGCTTGGGGAAGCGCCGGGCAGGGTTTTGGGAGCGACCAAGCGCCATCTTCATTTCCTGGTCTCTGCTGATTGCCAGTATTGTGCTCCTGGTGATTGCTCGGAGGATTGGATTCCAGCGGCAAACACCACCGCCACTCTGGTCAACCAGCACATGGTTGCACGACTGAAGTCCAACAGCACCATTCGCGGCATTTTGTACGCGGGTGACCTGACGCAGTTTGCCTCAGCCACTGAGATGGACACCTACCTTGCCAGTATCGCTGGATATACGCGCTTCGTTTTCGACGGCCTCGGCAATCACGATCTGGAATACGGACGCACCCGAGTTCGGGAAATGGTTCGCGACCGCAAGCGCACGACAGCCCGCTCCATGGACGGGGATCCGCACTATTCGTGGGATTGGCACGATGTGCATTTCGTGCAACTCAACCTCATGCCTGCGAACGAACGCGCTCCGAACACGGCGAACCTGAACAACCAATACAACGATCCCATGGGGGCGTTGACCTTTTTGATCAACGACCTGGCGCTGCGGGTGGGAAGCTCGGGTCGACCGGTCATCCTCGTCCACCACTACGGCTTCGAATCGTTCTCGGTGGATAACAAATGGTGGACCGCCGCGCAACGGCTTGCTTATTGG
>VHDG01000373.1 GCA_016871475.1 Verrucomicrobiota bacterium | reverse complement strand
ATGGGTGGCCAGGCTGCATCGACTTTGGTGATATCACCCCGCCGTTTATCACCCCCTTGCCCGATCTGGTCCGTCGCGTCGGGGATCCACAGTTCATCACAGCAGGTGAAACCGGCATCGGCTGCTTCATCCGTGTGCCATCGCTTGCGGGGAATGTTCAGGTGGAGGATTTCTGCGGCGACACAAAGCTCGTGCGGGTGACGCAGGAACCTGCTGCCGGGACCTTGCTTCCGCCAGGTCTCCACACCATCCGATTTACGGCTGTGGATGCGCGAGGGAATGTTTCGCGATCGGAGACGAAGCTTCTTGTCCTGGAGGACAGCACGCCGCCCACGATCACCTGTCCGGACCAGCCGCTCGTGGTGGACTGCCAGGACAGCACAGGAGCGGTCGTGAATTATGTCGTGCGTGCACGGACGATTTGCGGCCCGGACCTCAAGCTTATCTGTAATCCACCTTCCGGCAGTCGTTTTCCAGTCGGTCGCACCCTGGTCAGTTGCCGAGCCGAGGACCCCAACCTGCAGCTGGCCTGCGAGTTCGAGGTGGTCGTGCGGTGTGGCAACTTCAACCGGACCCTGGACTATCAGGTATTGGAAGGGGGACAGATCCAGCTGCAATGGACTGAGACCTCGGGCGTCCTCCAGAGCGCACCTGAGGTCAGGGGGCCCTGGCGTTCCATCCAGGGTGCCAAGTCGCCTTTCGTCGTGGTTCCTGATCCGAAGGCTCGCCGCCAGTTCTACCGGCTGCTGCCCGCCCAGTAGCCTCGCAGGCCCTGGAAAACCCAGTTCTGCGACCTGAGGGACCCCGGGCCGGGGGTGAAGAGCCTTGATGAAGGCTTACGCCCCCATGCCGTCCTCGAAGGATCCACCCGCGATCGGGAAACAAAGGTGATCGCGCACATAGGCGATTCCGTTGGCGCTCGTGGCATCCAGATCACGGTAGGCGCTCTCGGCTTCGACGATCAGGGGAGCGCTGGAGCATCCATGGAGCTGGCAGTAACGGTTGGGATATCCGATGTCGATCAGCATTTCCACGTAGCGAACCATATTCAGGTCCCCGCTCGGGATATCCACGAACTGCATCGCGCGTCCCGTCCAGTTGGGCTCCATTTTCCGAAGCGGAACACCTTTTCGGATGACGAAGTTCTTCACATGACAGGCGTAAACGCGGGAACCGACCTTCCGGAAGCGCGTCTCCCAATCCTCGCCTTCCCAGCAATGCGAAGGGTCTGCGTTCACACCCAGGCACTTATCGCCGCCGCAGGCGTCCACCAACATCAGGAAATCATCGGCGCAGCTGGCCGCCGTTCCTGGATGAATCTCATGCGCCAGAACGATGCCGAGCGAATTGGCATGCTTTCGGATCCTGGCTGTCTTCTCGACGAATCGTGCATTTCCCTCCTTGATGAAATCGTATCCAGGCCCGGCCCAGAATCCCCAAGGATAGCCCGAGGATGCCTCCCAGCCGTGAGCGACTCCCCAGAACATGGGAACCACCTTCAAGCCCAGATCCGCAGCCAGATCCAGAAGCCGAAGGATATAATCTTCAGCCCAGGCCTCGATTTGGCCCGGCGATTTCTTCGCAACATCGGCGGGAATGAAAGGCTTGATCGTCGGCGATTGTGTCCATGCCGTCGTGTGCACCCAGAACGCGCAGTGCGCTGAGATGCCGTCCAGATTCAGTTTGGCCTTGGAGAATGCTGACTTGATCTCCTTCGCTGTGAGGAACCCCCCCTTGCTGTTCTGAATCATGTAATTGGAGGGCTGAGCTCCGGCTGCGCCGGACTTGCGGGCGTAGGCCAGGAAGTCAGTGAGGCTTTTTGCACCGTGTTGTGCTCCCTCCACGCTTGGGTGGAAGATGGATTTGTTCTGCGCCATAAAGGTCGATCTTTCTTAGGAGTCCGCTGTGATAACAATCGATGCTGCGTTTACCCGCGCACCGAGGACGAGCCGAGAAGATGCCCAACCCGGGCCCAAAGAGCCAAGAGGAAAACTCAACCGGGGCGTTTTGTTTTCGGAGGCGTTGGACACGCGTCCGGCCCCCGGCGAGCGCCTAGTGAACGAGTCCCCGTTCCTCCTCCGGGAGGGGCTGTCCCTTGGTCTCCGGAGCAAAAGGCAAAGCGATCAAACCCACGAGGAACACCGCACACATGGTCACCCCGGCATAGCGAAAAGCCTCAGGATGTCCTGCGAACACCTTGCTTGTGAGCAGGCCCAACGCGAGCGGGCCTGAAGCCGCGACGAACCTGCCGACGTTGTAACAAAATGAAACCCCGGTGCTGCGCAGGCTGGTGGGAAAGAGCTCGGGGAAGTAGACCGCATAGCCTCCAAAGAGGGAGAACTGGAAGAAGCCCATGAGAGGGACCATCCAGAAGATCTGCGAGAATTCGCGCAGGTTCCAAAAGACAAGCGCTGTGCTGACCATCGCTCCGACAAATGCAACCGCGAAGGTTGGACGGCGGCCGATGCGTTGTGCGGCGAGACCAAAGCATCCGATTCCGACAAAACCTGCCACGTTCTGGACGATCATGGTGATGCCCGTCCAGAGGAAGAGCGCTTTGGACACCTCTGCATCTGACATTCCCTGGGCCTTGAAGTGGGCGGTGAAGGTGGAACGAATGAGGTCAGGCGAGAAGAATCCGATGCCCCAAAGTCCGACCACCCCGGCGAACGCCAGCGCCAGCCCGACAAAAGCGCGATACCGCCAGACCGGATGCCCGAACAGTGCTCCATAGCTGCCCAGTTCCTTGGCTGCACTTCCCTTCGCCGAGATGCTCTTCCATCGCTCAGGCTCCTTTAACCTGGATCGAATGACCAGCGCCAGAAGGGCTGGAAATGCTCCGATGATGAACATGATCCGCCACTGGCTGATTCCCGTATCCTCGATCTGGCCGAGCCCTATGTTGATCAGAGCGGCGGAGATGTTGCCCACCGCTGAAAGAGCCTGGAGCAGGCTGATTGCATAGGGGCGGGCCCGGTCGGGCATGACCTCCGCCACCAACGCCACACCCACGGCGAATTCACCCCCCACCCCCAGCCCCGTGATAAACCGATAGAATGCAAAATCCCAGAAGCCAACGGACGCAGCACTCAGTCCGGTGCAGACGGAATAGATGAGAATCGTCCACATCATGGTCTTGGCCCGGCCGATCTTGTCCCCCAACACACCGAATATGAGGCCGCCTGTAGCCCAACCGATGAGGAAGATCGAGGTCGCATAGCCGCTGTACAAAGCCACGGCCTCCCTCGTGGGTGGGGGCTCCCCATTGATCGTCAGCAGCTCGGTGATGGCAGGCACCCGGGCCAGCGTGAAAAGCTGTTGGTCCAGGCAATCAAACAGCCAGCCCAATGCGGCAACGATCAGGACGAACCAGTGATAGCGAGTAAGACCCTGATACCATGGGCCGGACCCGGCATTGATGTTAGCAGTCATGGATTCAAATCTGGAAACGACGCATTGCCTACACATCAGCCATCACGAAACCAAGCCTGAATTAATGGAAATCCTCAAAGGTTTGAAAAGCAGGGCGCGCGGGCTCAATTGGGGGGCAGATCAGGGGCAGGCTCTCCTTCCCAGCCTCGGCAGCTTGACGGCCTCGCGGGGCGGTAGCGGGCGTTCGCAAACCGGAGACCAACCTGGCTGACATGTCGCGCGATCCCGCACCTTGTCGATCCTGGACGGCTCCGGTCCTGGGGTTGTCCCCACGAAATCAGGAATCGCCATCGCAAGGTGAACCCTGTAAATATCCGTGGCGATCCACGTGAACGCGCCAGAGCGAAAGCCGGTCGTGCTCCTCACAGGCGCCAGCACCGGGCTCGGCCTGGCGCTGGCCGGCAGGCTCCTTGCCTCCTCCTATCGCGTCATCCTCACAGCCCGTCAGTCATCCCTCCCACGATTCCAGATCGAAGGGATCACCGAGTCGGACCGGGTACGGATTCGAGCCCTGGATGTCACCCAGGCAGCTCAACGCGAGAGCGTTGTTTCGGAAGCATTGGCCGACTGGGGTGGTGTGGATGTGCTGATCAACAATGCAGGTGTGGCCTATCGAGCCGTCTGCGAACACACCACCGATCTCGATCGCCAGGAACAACTCAACGTCAACTATCGCGGCCCCATGGATCTCATCCGCCTGGTGCTGCCTGCGATGCGGCAACGGCGTTCAGGTCGGATTTTAAATGTCTCCTCGGTGAGCGGCATGATGGCCATGCCCACCATGGCTCTTTACAGCGCCAGCAAGTTCGCTCTGGAGGGTGCGACCGAGGCGCTTTGGTACGAGGTCAAGCCCTTCGGAATCAAGGTGACGCTCGTCCAGCCCGGGTTCATCCACTCCGATTCCTTCAAGAACACGCGCTACACCCAGCTCAGCAGCAGGGCATTCTCGGATGATTCCAACCCCTATCAGGCGCATTATCGAAACATGTCGGGTTTCATCGCGAAATGGATGCAACGCACCCGCGTTACGCCCGAACAAGTGGCGGACCGGATCATGGCCGCATTACGATCCGACCGTCCCCCGCTCAGACTGGCAGCCACCTACGACGCGCATCTGTTTGCGTGGCTTCGACGTCTCATGCCTCGTTCCTTGTACCACGAGTTTCTATACCGACGACTCCCCGGAATCGGAGAGTGGGGCAAGAGTTCGACAAACGGCTCTCCCACGAAAGGCGGTTAAGAGTGCAGGAGGGGGTAGAGTGAAGGAGGGGCATGACGGGCAACCGTGGCAGTTTTTATTCTGCGGCGAGAATATCAGCAGAACGTCCGCGAATTGTGCTCTCGGTGTGGTTGCCGAATAAAAAGTGGTCGGAGCGACAGGATTCGAACCTGCG
>VHDG01000372.1 GCA_016871475.1 Verrucomicrobiota bacterium | reverse complement strand
AAAGCTCGCACCTTCTCCCCAGAACTGATCACTCATCTGGATTTTCTTGAAGGTCCGGATGGATTTCTTTCCCTCGGCGCTGAGGCAGAGGGCTGGGGTTAGAATGCAGAGGGCGAAGCATGGGACGATGGCTTTGTGCATGCCCTTGTCTCGCAAGTCGTCAACTGCCGGTCAAGCTTTCGCATGCCGAGGTCAGCAGTTCTCGCGTTGACGATCATGACCCGCGGGGAGCAGCCGTCCTGGGATCGCCGGCGTTCCCCGGCCTCTGCTCCGGCATGGCCTCACGCCCTCGAGACGCCAGCGCTCCGAGGGACAATGAGAGTTTCCGTCCGGACAAGGAGCCGCCCGCAGTCTCGGGTTGAATCAAAATGCTTGAGCTTCGAGGCTGTTTTCTGGAGGGATGTCGACACTATGACACGGAAGCTCCCGGCCGATGAAGGGCATGTTCACCCCATTCGCGGTAGCCGCTCATTCACCCAGGTCTCCCTCGCGATGACCGTCCTTGCCCTGCTGGCGGGGATCAACGTCCCGGCGTCGGCGGATGATGCCCAGGCGCTCCAGCAACTCCGACAGCAACTCGACCGCATGCAGGCGGAGTTTGAAAAGCAGCAGCAGCTACAGCGTCAACAGATGGACGCCATCCGACGCCAGATAGAAACCCTGCAAGGCAAACCCGGTGTCCAGGCACCGCAACCGACCGCTCCTCCAACCTCGCCAACTCCCTCGACCACCGAGGCCCCAAAGCCTGTCGGGACTGGGAATTCAACCCTTGATGCCGGGAAGGCATGGAGTCCGTCCGATCCGATCCGGCTTCAGTCTGGACGGAGTCTTTTGGACATCTCCCTGAACGGCACTCTTGCGACAGGGGGGTCAACGGCGAGCCAGATCGACGGTGGCACCCAGCTTGGAGGCCATGATCCCAAGGTGAACGGGTTTACATTGCAGTCGCTGGAGTTGAGTTTGTCAGGGATGGTGGACCCTTATTTTCGTGCCACCACCGACATAGCGCTGCATCTGGATAGCTCCGGCGAATCGAGTCTCGAAATCGAGGAGGCCTACATGGAGACCCTGAGCCTGCCTGGAAAACTGACGCTGAGGGCAGGACAGTTCCTCACGCCTTTCGGACGGCATAACATGCAGCACGTCCACGAGTGGTCGTTCGTTGACAGCCCGGTGGCACATGCACGTCTGCTCGGCCCCGATGGGTTGCGAAACCTGGGTGGACAAATCTCCTGGCTGATGCCGTTTCGATTCCATTCCGAATTAACCCTGGCGGTACAGAACAGCGCTGGAGAGACCGCCAGCAGCTTTCGGTTCGACAATGAAGGAGAAGCCCGCTTTCACAGGCAGCTCGGCGATCTTCGGGCCAATCGCCTCGGAGATTTGCTGTTCACTCCGCGATGGTCCACTTCGTTTGATTTGACCGACAGCCAGACGATTGTCGTGGGCGCGTCCAGTGCGATCGGGCCGAATGCCTCCGGGGCCGAAGAGCAGACCCGGATTCATGGAGCTGATCTTTTTTGGAAATGGAAACCGACCCGGCATCAGGGCGGTTTTCCCTTCGTCAGCTGGCAGTCCGAGGCGCTGATTCGTCGTTACCAGGCGGGTGCCTTCGACTGGGATCTGGATGGCGACGGGCTGGTGAACGCGGATGGCAGCGAGTTGGATGGCAACGGCGACGCGCTGCCTGATGTGCTTCCCCGGGAGACCTTCCAGGACTATGGGTTTTATTCCCAGCTGAGTTATGGGTTTCGTCGCGGATGGGTGGTGGGGATCCGAGGCGAGATGGTGGATCGTCGCCATCAGGCGATTTACGAGGGGCTTTTCGGTGATGACACCGATCGATTGGGGCGGTGGCGGCTGTCCCCAAACCTAACCTGGCATCCGACCGAGTTCTCACGGTTACGCCTTCAGTATAATCATGATCAACGCCGCCAGATCGGGGCCGATCATTCTGTATGGTTGCAGATGGATTTCTCCCTGGGCGCGCACGGAGCTCACAAATTCTGAGTCCCATGCCCGATTCTCCAGCCCTCCAACCTCGCAAAAGGCGGCTCGCCATCGCGGCCTGGCCTTCATCTGTTTTCGGTGTGCTCGTCGTGTTGGTAGGCGTCGTGATCTCCATGCCCCCGGCCTCCGCCCAGCTGAAGGTGGCGACGACGACGGCCGATCTTGCGTCGGTCGCGCGGGAGATTGGCGGGCCTGCGGTGGACGTGGTCGCCTTGGCGAGACCGGGGGAGGATCCTCATTTTGTCGATGCGAAGCCGAGTTTCATCGCCCGGCTTAGTCGCGTGGACATGTTGATTGAGGGCGGAGCGGAGCTGGAGAGCGGTTGGCTGCCCGCGCTGTTGCTGGGTGCGCGGAATCCGAAGATCGCTCTTCGGCAGCCCGGCCGGATCAGGGCCAACATCGGGATAGAGATGCTGGAGATCCCGACATCCCTTGATCGGTCTCAGGGAGATCTGCATGCCAGCGGGAATCCCCACTTCCTCATCGCTCCCTCCAACATGCGGATCCTGGCGCGTCGAATTGCATCGGGCCTTGAATCCCTGGACGCCTCGAACGCCCGTGCCTTTCAGGACCGGCTGAAGTCTTTTGAGGGTCGGCTGGACTCCAAGCTCCTCGAGTGGCGCTCCAGGCTGGAGCCGCATCGGGGACGTCAGATCCTGGGCTATCACAATTCCTGGATTTACTTCGCTCGCGAGTTTGGATTGAAAGTGGATTTTGTGATCGAGCCCAAACCGGGAATCCCACCCTCTGCGAGAAGGATGGCGGACCTGATCACGGCGATTCGGGAGAATGACATTCGCGCGGTGTTCGTTGAACCGCATGTGAGCCGTCGTTTTGCTGAAACCCTGTCCCAGAAGACCGGTATCCGGATGGTCATGGCGTCGCAGTATCCGGGTGGCATCCCTGGAACCGAGGCGGGAGTCATCGAACTGCTGGACCGCTTGACGGGAGATCTCGCGCGAGCGCTTGAACAGCCACTGGGCAAATAGACGCGATGGAAATTTTCTGGAACGTGATGGCGTGGCCGATGGTTGCGTGTGTGGCGTTGCCTGGCTTGTTGGTTTATCTGGGCCTGCACATCGTTCACCGGGGGGTGATCTTTGTGGATCTGGCTCTGGCACAGGTGGCGACCCTCGGGACCTGTTTCTGTCTGATGCTGGGGCATGACATACACGATGTGCACACGCTTTACTGGTCGATTGCTTTCACGCTGGGGGGCGCGTTGCTCTTCGCTTTCAGCCGGTCGCATGGCAGGCAGCGGCTGCCCCAGGAGGCGGTCATCGGTGTTGTTTATGTTGTGGCGGCCGCCGCGGCCGTGCTGCTCCTGAGCAGAACTCCGGAGGGCAACGAGGAGCTGCGCAAGACGTTGATCGGAGACATACTCACGATTCAGAGGGCCGAGGTCTTGAAACTGGGGGGGCTCTATTGCGTGATCGGGGCCATCCACTGGTTCCTCAGGAAGCGGTTTCATCTGCTGACATTCGAGACAGACCGATGTCGGGCGGAAGGAGTTTCGATCCGAGGTTGGGACTTCGTTTTCTACGCCCTGTTCGGAGCCGTGGTCACAACTTTCGTGCAGATCGGGGGAGTGCTCCTGGTCTTTTCCTATCTGATCGTGCCGGCTCTCTGCGGAATGCTGGGGGGGAGGTCGTTCGCCGGGATGTTTGCGGTTGGATGGGCGATGGCAGCGATGGGAGGGGCGGGCGGGCTGGCGGGGTCCTATTGGTTCGATCTTCCGGCGGGGGCAGCCATCGTGTGCACGCTGGCTTGCCTGTTGGTCATGCTGGGCGGCGTCTCCTGGCTTCGAAACTTTTTCGGGAGGAATCCGGAGGGGCGCAGGGAATCCGGCCCCATCAAGTGATGGAGTCGGGACCGATTCCGTGCTCCGACGCCTTCGTCTCGGCGGCTTGGAGCACACCCTTGAGTCCCGCCGAGGGATAGATGCTCACCGCCCTTCGAGCCGCGACAACGGCTTTCGCCCATTTACCCAGCTGGCTTGAGCAAATGGAGAGCGCGTTCCAGGCACTGAAGTGGATGGGTTTGAGTCGGACCACCTCCTCGCAAACCAGCGAACAGACAGCGTATTGATCCCGAAGGAACAGGAGCGTGGCTTGTTTGAAGCGGGCCTCCGCCCAGTCGGGGTATTTGCTCATGAGAGCCAGAAAGATTTTCTCCGAGGCTTCAAACTTGCCGGAGGTCATCAGCTGCGCGCCTTTGTCGAGGCTTTCAGCTGCCTTCCTTCCACGTTCATTCAGCCAGCATTCGGTCAGCGCATAGGAGGCAAGTTCAGCGAGAAAATGGTCCTTGTTGGTCAGCAGCTTTTCAAACTCACCCTCCGCCCGGACTCGGATGAGATTCCTCAGGGCGGTGGTCCGTTCTTTGGTGCCGCCGAAGCATAGGCGATCCACCCACTTCTCGATCTGGGCGGCTGCCTTGTCCTTCTTCGGAGGGGGCTCCAAGGGATCTGTCAGCTTAAAAGCCATCGATCGAAGAATAGTGAGGGAGGCAAGTATGGCAAGGGGGGATGCTGCGGGGGGGCGCATTTCACATTTTCCCAGCGCGACCGCCCTTCGTAATCGTAATCGGCTGTTGGTGGGGGGTTCGTGGTTCGTGGTTCGTGGTGAGTGGCCGCGCATTTCGACTGGGAGGGTTGGCATCCTGCCGGCACCCGTATAATGACCTGTCCGGCTATTGCTCTGAAAACAGCGATGGATGGACCACAGACCACGCGGATGACACGGAAATCGAGAAAACAACCAGACCCGTTTTCTTTCCGTGTGGTCAGTGTTTTCCGTGGTTCTCACTCTTCTGCGCAATCCGTGGGAAGGAC
>VHDG01000371.1 GCA_016871475.1 Verrucomicrobiota bacterium | reverse complement strand
GAGGCATCGTGGTGGGTTCGACCGACGAGGATGGCGTGGAGGTGGCATCCAGGCCCTTCGACGAAAGAAACCTGTTCGCCACGATCTTCAAAGCCCTGGAGATTGATCCTTATCAGCCCTACAACCTTCCTGATCTGCCCACGTTCTATCGGGTTGAGGACAGGGCTGAGCCGATTGGAGAGCTCCTTGTTTGACCCCTGCTGACCATGGCTGAAGCCAACAAGAAAGCACCCGAAGTCGAGTTGGAGAAACTCGTTGAGATTCCACTGCCCGGAGCCGTGCTGGCAGCGGAGCTGGACAAGGATGGAAAGGTTGCCTATGCCGCCTGCCAGGACTGCGGCATTTATGAAGTGGATCTCGACAGGAAGTCGTACGAGCTGATCGGCCGGCATGAGAGCTACGCGAGCGGTATCGCTGTTCGCACACAAGGCACCGAGTTGATCAGCGCCGGCTACGATGGACGCCTGCTCTGGCATGACATCAAGGAACGGAAGTTGATTCGGGCCGTCGAAGCGCATGACTTTTGGTGCTGGGACATGGACCTCTCAGCCGATGGGCGGTGGGTGGCGTCCTGCACCGGCCGTTACGAGGCGGGAGGACCGAAGTACGAACCTGCGGGAGAAACGGAGCCTTCGGTAAAGATTTTCAATGCAGCCACCGGGCAGCTGCATCAATCCCTCGTCCATCAACCTCCGGTCCAAGCGGTCTGCTTTTCACCCGACAGCCAGCATGTGGCGGCGGGGACCTTGATGGGAGACCTCCGTGTGTGGGAGGTGGGTACCGGGAAGCTGGTATCGCAATGGAACACGCCGGACTTCACGAGCTGGGGGGTGATCAAGAGCCATCACTATTTGGGAGGAGTCTTTGGGCTGACGTTCCACCCCGACGGCAGCAGTTTGTATGCGTGCGGCATGGGACCGATGGTTGATCCGATGGCTGGAAACGGCGTTCAGCGCTGGCAGAAGTTTGACTGGCGAACAGGTAAGAAGTTGGACCAGACCCATGAGGGTGAGAGCGGGCAGGGCTTGATGGAGGCGATGGTGTTCCATCCGGGGTTGAAGTGGTTTGCGATGGCCGGCCGGCTGTTCCAAGGCCAATGGAACCTTGCCTTCTTTGATGTAGCCACCGGGAGAAACATGCACGCCCTGGACGCCAAGCATCGGATCACGGACATCCGCCTGAATTCGGAGGGAAGCAGGCTGCTTCTCGCAAAAGCGCGGCAGCAGGAAAAAAAGAAGGACGGCAAATGGCCGCCTTATGGGATCCTGGAGCTGTGGAGTCTTCGACCGGGCTCGAGTTAGCCCGACCCTGGGAGCGCTGACATCCTGCCGGCACCCGTGTAGTGACCTCTGCGACTCTTGCTCTGAAAACAGCGGTGGATGGACCACGGAACACTCGGACTACACGGAAAAGAGGGGAAGAATTCAGACCGATCTTATTTCCGTGTGGTCCGTGTTTTCCGTGGTTCTCACTGTTCTGGGCAATCCGTGGCAAGGACGAGCAGGCGATTACGATTGCGAGGGGAAGGGCAGGGAAGGGGGAGAACGAGTTTTCAACTTTCAATTTCACGGTATTTGTCTGAACTCTCCACACATGATCCAGCTGCATCGACCTTTCACCGCGACACGCCTTTCATCACAGCTGCTTCTCCTGCTGTGCATCTTCATCAGCGGCGTTGTGGATGCCCAACCTGCATTCTCACCCTCTTCTGCACCCCGGCTTATTTCACGCGGAGTTGCAGCCGGCAGCTATCAGGCCTTTCCAGATGTCTGTCGTCTTTTCAATGGAGATCTCTTGTGCGTTTTTTACGCCGGCTATGGTCATGTTTCATTTCCACGGGAGGGGTGGGAGCGGGGAGGACGCATCTGCCTCATCCGATCCCACGATGAAGGCCGGACCTGGTCGGAACCACGAGTGCTCTTTGATGGTCCTGACGATGACCGGGATCCTCACATTGCTCAGATGAGAGACGGAACTTTGATCTGTTCCTTCTTCCCCTACCGCAAGAACTCAGCTGGAAAAGTGGAACACGAAGTCGCCATCGTGGAGTCCACTGATGGTGGCGGCACCTGGTCGGAACACCCGAGAATACTGGCTCCCAACTGGGCGGTCTCGGCTCCTGTACGCGAGCTCACGAACGGCACACGGCTCCTGGGGATCTATCAGGAATCGGGAAACACGGCCTACGGTGGAGTCCTGAGAAGCCTCGACAAAGGCAAAACCTGGAGCAATCCCATCGCAATACACCCTGACTCAGGTGTGCGTCTTGACGCCGAAACCGATATCATCCAACGCACCACGGGTGAGCTGCTGGCGGCGTTGAGAGGTGACCGCACGAATCTTCATTTCTCAACCAGCAATGATGACGGTCTGACGTGGTCTCCCGTGCGTGACAGTGGTTTCCCAGGGCATTGTCCCCATTTTCAACGGTTGAGCTCAGGCGAGATTATTCTGTGCCACCGTCTGCCCAACACCTCCATCCACGTCTCCCGCGACGATGGCAAGACGTGGCTCGGTCCATGGCTGATCGACTCCAAAATCGGGGCCTATCCCGCCAGCCTTGAGCTGAGCGATGGCAGCGTACTGGTGATTTACTATGAAGAAGGCGAGTTGAGCGGCATCCGACAGCGCCGGTTTCGGTTGAAAGTGGACGGGCTTGAATTCCTGCCATGGGATCCGGAGCTCCTCAACATCGGGGATCGCAGAGAGCTGTTCGTCGATCGCTCGATGATCGAACGCTTTGCAGGAACGGAGCTGAAGCTTCACACGCCGGTTGAGAAAGAAGTGGTGTTAAAGTTCGATCGTCCCTGGGAAGGAGCCTTCTCGGGATACGTCACTGTGATCCATGACCAGCCGGTTTACCGGATGTATTATCGGGGGAATCCGGTGGCCGGAGCCGACGGTTCACCGACTGAGGTGACGTGTTATGCAGAAAGTCAGGATGGGGTGAAGTGGCAGAAACCTTCGCTCGGTTTGTTCGAGATCCACGGAACACGCGAAAACAACGTGGTGCTGGCTGGACATTCGCCGTTCTCCTCCAACTTCGCTCCGTTCCTTGATCGTCGTCCCGGAGTGAAGCCTGAAGAACGCTTCAAGGCTCTGGCTGGGACTTCAGCTTCGGGGCTGTTCGCCTTTTCATCCGCAGATGGGTTGCGATGGAAAAAGATTCAAGAAACTCCCGTTCTGACCAAAGGCGCGTTTGACTCTCAGAACGTGGCTTTTTGGTCGGAGCTGGAAGGACGCTACGTTCTCTATCTGCGCACCTGGACAGGCGGAAACTACCGTGACTATCGAACCATCAGCCGGTCGGTCTCCGAGGACTTCAAGAATTGGTCTGAACCCAGTCCGATGAGCTTCGGCGATACCCCTCAAGAGCATCTGTACACCAGCCAGACACATCCCTATTTCGACGCAACCCATCTCTACATCGCCATTCCGATGCGATTTGTACCGGGTCGCAAAGTGCTGACGGACGAACAAGCTCATCGGCTGGGGGTGAAGCCCGGCTATTCGTCCGACTGTGCTGAGGCGGTCTTCATGACCAGCCGGGGTGGGAATCGATACGAGCGCACGTTTATGGAAGCCTTCATTCGACCGGGACAGGATCTGGGTAACTGGGCCTCGCGGGCAGGTCTGACAGCTCTTGGGGTTGTTGCGACGGGTCCGGGTGAGATGTCGATTTACAAGCAGGCCCATTACGCCCAACCCACGGCTTATCTGGCGCGCCATGTTTTGCGACGGGACGGTTTTGCCTCGCTGAACGCAGGGTACAGAGGTGGGGAGGCTCAAACCCGGGCCTTCATCTTTCAGGGAAACCGACTGGAGTTGAACTTGAGCACTGGAGCTGCGGGGGAAGTCCGTGTGGGAATCGACGATGCGAATGGGCGGGAGCTACCCGGATTTGGGGTGAAAGATTGCAACGTCCTGGTTGGGGATGATGTGAGTCGCGTTGTAAGGTGGGCCGGTGGAAACGACGTGGGAGCATTGGCCGGGAAGCCCGTCCGGCTTCGTTTCATGCTGAAGGACGCGGACTTGTTTGCTTTTCAGTTCCGGCGTTAGGGGCTGGGGATCCGGGAGTTCAAAAAATCCCTACGCAATCTGAATGATGCGGGATAGCCTTCGCCTGCTTTCATGACCGAATCACCGTCCAGTCCTTCGGGCGCAGCGATGACGCAGACAACCTCGTCTCGTCATCGGATGTTGCCTGAGCTGCTGGCTCCGGCTGGTGACTGGGAATGTGCGAGGGCAGCCATCGAGAACGGAGCGGATGCCATTTACTTCGGGCTCTCCCGATTTAATGCGCGAATGCGGGCCAGGAATTTCACCGAGACAGATTTGCCCAAGCTGATGGAGTTTCTCCATGAACGTGGAGCGAGAGGCTACGTAACCTTCAACACTCTCGTGTTCGAGAATGAGCTCGCGGATGCCGAACATTTCCTGAGATCGATCATCGCTTCAGGCGTGGATGCAGCGATCGTTCAGGATGCCGGCATGTGCAGGTTGATTCGAAGGCTCTCTCCGGATTTTCCAATCCACGCCAGCACCCAGATGACCATCACCAGCGCAGCCGGAATGGCTTTCGCCCGCGATCTCGGATGCGAACTCGCGGTTCTGGCGCGGGAATGTTCCATCGCCGAAATGGTCAAGATCCGGGCAGCAGACTCCCAGGCGGGAGGCACAGCGCTGCCCATGGAAGTGTTCGTTCACGGGGCTCTGTGCGTAGCCTATTCAGGCCAGTGCCTGACCAGCGAAGCACTGGGCGGAAGATCCGCCAACCGCGGCGAATGTGCGCAAGCCTGCCGCTTGCCTTATGATCTGATTGCGGACGGCCGCAAGGTGG
>VHDG01000370.1 GCA_016871475.1 Verrucomicrobiota bacterium | reverse complement strand
GACCAACAGCCGGTTACGATTGCACCGCAGAGGCGAGAAATGCGCAGAGGAGTTTTTAGGGAAGAATTGGAATTCTTCTCTGCGCCCTTCCGGGCTCTGCGGTGTAACCTCGGGTCCTCACCAAAAACTTCGAGATGCACCCGCATTGCGACTCGCGAACCTTCGGCATTGCCAATCCGGTGTGGTTCTTCTAATTGTCTCAGCCTTTCAGGCGGGGGGGCACCTCCGGCTCAGCCGAATCGTCAGCCGTCAGCAGGCTTGGGCTTCCCCGTTATGGTCAGCTTCGCGGCTGCAGATAGTACATAGACTAAACTAATATGGACGTCAGATTGCCCAACCTTGGTGAAGGCGCCGATTCCGGTGTCGTAGTGGCCGTTTCGGTCAAAGAAGGTGACACCATCCAAAAGGGTCAGACTTTGATCGAACTCGAAAGCGGCAAGGCGGTGGCCCCGATCCCATCCCCGTCCTCGGGCAAGGTCACCAGCATCAAGGTGAAGGAGGGAGACAAGATCTCCACAGGGACAGTCATCCTTTCGTTGGAGGGTGCCGCCGGGTCAGGTGCCTCGGCTCCACCTCCTGCCGCTGAAAAGAAAACGCCGCGTCCGACACCGCCAGCGGTGGTCGCCGCCCCGGAACCTGAACTCGAATCCTCGTCCGATGGCGAAGATGTGGACTCGGAACCCGAGGAGACCGATGAACAAACTGCGGCGATGGCTGCGTCGCCGGAACTGCGACGGATGGCCCGCATGCTGGGCATTCCGTTGACCCGCATCAAAGGTTCTGCACGAGGCGGACGTGTCACATTCGAGGATGTGAAGGCCTGGATTGGCCGGCTTCGACGGGCGGCGGCCCAAGCCCGTGTGGTCGCTAGTCCAGCTGTTGTGTCACGGCCTGCTGCGCCGAAGGTGGATCGAGTTGATTTTGCCCAGTTTGGTGTGGTTTCCCGAAAGCCATTAAGCGCGCTGCGCAAAGTCATCGCCCAACGAATGCTCGAAAGCACCTCCCTGATTCCGCAGGTCACCCAGTTTGATGAGGCCGACATCACCCGGCTGCTGGACCTCCGGAAGCGGCACCTTGCCGCTTACGAGTCCAAGGGGGCGAGGTTGACCGTGACTGGGATCGTTCTGAAAGCCGTCGTCGGCACCTTGCTGAAGCATCCCTTGTTCAACGCCAGCATCGATGAGGTCACGTCCGAGATCGTGTTCAAGGAGTATGTGCATCTCGGGATTGCGGTGGATACCGAAGCGGGCCTGATTGTGCCTGTCATCCGTGATGCTCACAAAAAGAGCGTTCTCGAGCTTTCTCTGGACCTCCAAAACCTCGCTGAGAAAGCGAGAGACCGGAAGGTGTCACTGGATGAGCTGAAAGGAGGCTCGTTCACGATCTCGAACCAGGGAGGCATCGGAGGCGGTCACTTCACCCCGATCGTGAACCGCCCTGAGTCTGCGATCCTGGGCATGGGCAAGGGTTCGGTGAAGGCTATCGTGAAGGAGAAGCAGATAGTGCCTCGCACACTGCTCCCGCTGGCATTGTCGTATGACCACCGGCTGATTGACGGTGGCAGCGCCGCCCGGTTCATCTCCGATCTCGCGACGGCGATCGAGCAATTCGAGGAATCAGAACTGAAGCTGTGAGCTTTTGGGTGAAAGGGAATTTGCAACTATGGATCCGATAAAGACACAAGTGGTGGTGCTGGGCGCAGGGCCCGGAGGTTATGCGGCTGCATTCTATGCCGCGGACCTTGGCAAAGAGGTCATTCTCATCGAACGAGAAGCTCGCCTCGGTGGAGTCTGCCTCAATCGTGGGTGTATCCCATCGAAAGCCCTGCTCCATGCCACGAAAATGATCAGCAGCGCTGAATCATCGGCTGACAGGGGTATCACTTTCGGAAAGCCCACGGTGGCATTGGATAAACTCCGTGCCTGGAAGGACTCGATCCTCGCCAAGCTGGGGCAGGGCATCAGCGGTCTTGCACAGAAACGAAATGTCCGGGTCATTCACGGACGCGCCTATTTTGAAAGCTCCTCGAGCGTTCGGGTTGAAACTGAGGAGGGCCAGACCTTTGTCAATTTCGAACAGGCGATCCTGGCCGTGGGATCCAAGCCTGCGTTGCCACGGACTTTTGACCTCGGAAATCCGCTGATCATGACTTCCACAGAGGCTCTGGAACTTCCTGATGTTCCCGGGACCCTGCTGGTTGTCGGCGGAGGTTATATCGGAATGGAACTCGGCACGGTTTACAGTTCCCTGGGCAGTCGCGTGACCGTCGTTGAAGCCATGGACGCGATTCTCGCGGGCGCGGATGCCGATCTCGTCAGACCCGTGGCTCGTTATGCCGCGAAACACTTCAAGGAAGTTCGTCTCAAGACCAAGGTGGCTTCCATGGCAACCGCAGGGAAACAAATCAAGGTTGTCACTGAATGCGATGGCGCAACTAAAGAGGAACTTTACGATCGCGTCTTGGTTTCCGTCGGACGGGTGCCCAATGCCGATGACCTGGGCCTGGAGAACACCAAGGTGGAACGGGATGACCGGAATTTTGTTAAGGTTAACGCCTCGATGCAGACTGCCGATCCGGGCATTTATGCGATCGGAGACATCGCGGGAGGCTTGATGCTCGCGCACAAGGCTTCACGGGAAGCCAGGATCGCGGTCGAAGCCATTGCCGGAGAGGCGCCGGGCGCACAGCCACTCGTGATCCCTGCTGTCGTTTTCACCCATCCTGAGATTGCCTGGGTGGGCCTGACTGAAGCTGAGGCGAAGGCCCAGGGACGTGCCGTTCAGGTGGCTAAGTTCCCGTGGGCGGCTTTGGGTCGCGCTCTGACCTGCGACGCAACCGAAGGGGTTACCAAGATCATCGCCGATCCTCAAACCGAGCGGATCCTTGGGGTTGGGATCACAGGTAATAATGCCGGGGAGATGATTGGCGAGGCGACGGCCTTGATCGAACTGGGCGCAACCGTCAAGGACCTTGCCATGACCGTCCATCCGCACCCGACCCTGAGCGAATCCCTCATGGAAGCGGCGGAGGCTTTCTTTGGCCACAGCACACACGTGCATACACGGAAGAGCCACTGATCGCTTAGGTTCCTGACCATCAGGTCGATGCATAGGGCAATGGGCGCAGGAAATGCACCTTTTTGCTTTCCTGGCCGATTTGTGGCATGAGATTGGTAGATTTCTTGAAACCGCTTTTTTCAGTCCCTTGCCCGGTCTGAAGTCATGCCGTCTCGTTGTAAGTCCGTAGATTTGTCCCTATTTAGCCTGGCTGTGTCGTCGAAACCCCTCGAACGACTCTCCCTGCTTTCGCTGTATGCCTCCCATGAAACACTCCGCCTTCCGCAGACTCAGTCTTCTCTGCCTCGCCACGATCGGCCTTCACTTTGCGCTCCTCAGGGACGCGGGAGCAGCGGATCTTGTCATCTCCGAGTTCATGGCGGCCAACACCGGGGGCTTGCGCGATGAGGATGGCGAAACCTCGGATTGGATTGAGATCTTGAATGTCGGGAGCTCGACCATCAATACCCTGGGATGGAGGTTGACGGATGACAGTGCAAACATGGGCAAGTGGGTTCTTCCGGCGACCAACATTCCTCCCAGCGGGTTCTTGCTGGTCTGGGCTTCGGCCAAGGATCGAAAACTGAGCGGGGCCCCCCTCCATGCCAACTTCAGCTTGTCGGCGGGTGGGGAGTATCTGGGGCTGATTCGGCCGGATCTCTCCATTGCGACGGAATTCAACCCGTTTCCAAACCAGTACGACAACATCTCCTACGGAATCGTGCAGCAGACGGACATCAGGTGGTTTGTCCAGACGAACGCCACGGGCCGGGTGTATGTGCCGTCAAACAACACGCTGGGTCTCACCTGGACGGCGAACAGCTTCAACGCTGCGTCGTGGCTTGCCGCAACGAATGGGATCGGCTACGAGCAATCAGTGCCGGGGTTGGCGGTGAAGAATTTCAAAGCCAATGTCCTGGTGGGAAGCCTGGCTGCCGCGGACACCGTGATCGCCACGCCCTCACAGCAGTCGGCTGTTTACTCCGAGAATCGGTCGTTCATTGACTACTTCAACAGCGGAGGAACAGGGAACTATCCCAACAACATCACGTTTCCCGGGTTGAGTCTTGCGGTGGAAGTAGAGGATTTTGTGATCGAGGCCACCGCCACCGTCACGATTCCGGCGGCGGGTCAGTGGACATTCGGTGTGAACAGCGACGACGGGTTCCGGCTGAACGTCGGCAGCTTCAGCACGAGCTGGCCCGACCCACGCGGGCCGGCAGACACGCTGGCCACGTTCAACTTCGCCTCTGCCGGAGATTACTCGCTGCGGCTGGTCTTTTATGAGCGAGGCGGTGGATCCGGCGTGGAGCTGTTTGCGGCCCAGGGCAGCTTCGCGACCTGGAACGGGGTGAATTTCAAGCTGGTCGGCGACACGGCCAACGGAGGGCTCGCGGTCAGATCCGTTCCGATCGGGCAGACAGAGGGCTTCCGCCCCTTCATCCGCACGGACCTGCTCTCCAGAATGGTCGGAAAGTCGCCTGGCGCATACATTCGCCTGCCGTTCAACGTCGGTGCCCCGGCCGCTCTGGAAACCCTCACCCTCCAGGCCCGTTATGACGATGGTTTTGCTGCATACCTGAATGGCACCCTAGTCGCACTCAGGAATGCACCCGCCGTTCCGGCCTTCGACTCGCTGGCTCTCGCCGAACGACCGGACAACGTCGCAACCGTTCAGGAATCCATCGACCTCACCCCTTATCTCGGAAACCTGGTTGCCGGAAGCAACACACTCGCGTTGCACGGGATGAATCTCGCGACGTCCGATGATGATTTCCTCCTTC
>VHDG01000369.1 GCA_016871475.1 Verrucomicrobiota bacterium | reverse complement strand
AAATTTGAAAGGGCACGCAGCAAAATCCTCCAGAGCGCTGACCGACGTCTTCAGCGGGTTCCCATAAAGTTGCGCTGCGACCGAACTCGAAAGCAGCTCGGAGGTCATCATGGATTTCAGGCGAACCTGATGACGCCAGTCGCATCCATGACCTGCGGACCGCTCGACCGCCTGGCGCGCACGTTCACCACCCGCCGCAGCGAGCCGCAGTAGGAGCGGCAACCCTTCACGCACGTGCACCCACGCACCATCCTGAGTCGAGTCATCAAATCGTTCCGTGGGTTGCGACGGAAACATGGCCTGGAGCTTCGATACGAAGAGAGAGGGATGGAGCACCTCTCCATCGGTGCCGGTCTCAGCCCATGAGATCACCACCTCCCGCGAAGCACGCGTGAGCGCCGCATAGGCGAGGTACCATTCATGGCCGATCTGATGCCGCTGCCCGGGTCCCAGAAGACGGTCCAGCTCAGCCATCGATTCGCGCTCCCGTTGAGTCAACAGCACGGAGGAGGCTGGCACCGCCGGAAACACGCCTTCGTTCATCCCCAGCACCAGCATCTTCTTCAGCTCAGGGTTTCTCGAACGATCAATGCTGCCCACCAGGACCTGATCCAAAGCCGGCGGAATCACCCCAACGGTCAGCCCGCTGAGACCCGATTCCACGATCGGCAGCCAGTGCGACAACGGCATGCGGCGGTTTTCGAAAGCGAGTTCGAAGCTGTCCAGCCATTCAGACACCTGCTGCCAGACTGTCAGATGCACCCTGTCCGCCTGTCCCCATTCAACTCGCCCCACTTCCGCCCATTTACGAAGCTGCCCCTCGATATCCAGTGCCCCCCAAAGTCGACGCAGTGAAGCGGCGCATTCAATACCCGAAGGCCCTGGATCCCCACACCGTGTGAGCTCAGACACAAACCGGCAAAGCGTTGGCACCACTTGCAGCCGAAGTGATCCAACTCGATCTCCATCGATCTTCTTGTCTCCACGAGAAGGCAGATCAGCCTCCCAGGAACAACCATCCCACCCCAGGCGAAGGGATGCTTCCTCCAGCCAGTCCACATCGTGATCGCGAATCCCCGTCATCCCGGACTTGAGAGCGCTGAACACGTCATCGTGTCTCCAACCCAGGGCGGCGATGCGGAAGGCGGATCGAGTGAACTCCGCGACGGGGTGGTGAGAGGCCGTCTCGCGGCGGTCCATGAAAAACGGCACCCCGTATCGCGTGAAAACGCGACTGATCGCAGCGTGGTAGGGTTCAAGGGATCGAACGGTGACAGCGAGTTCCTTGAATCGCCCCCCAGACCTCACCCACTCGAGCACCTCGCGCGCGGCAAGGATACACTCCGCCTCCAGGCTCGAGCACGCGACACACCGCACACGTCCCGGCATGTCACCTGGAAACACCTGCGGATGCCGCAACATCCAGTTGCCCGCAAGATGAAGCAACGCCGGGTTATCAAGGAACCTCGTAGGCGATTGAACGTCCAGGTTCAGCCGGGTGACCTTGGCATCCAGTTTTTCCACCTGGGTCACCCTCTGCCAGCAGCGAAGGAACGTCTGCCCGGCAATAGCCCAGCCCGAATTCCATCCCGGCTCTTGCTCAAAAGCCTCTGGAACGCAGAACGCCAGGGTCGCGCGCTCGCATCTAGGCAGGACAGCCCCCAGCAGCTCCAATTCCTGGGGAGTCAGTTCTGCAAACCCATCCATCCACAGTCCACCGATCCGGAAAGTTTCAGGTGGTGCGGCCCGCAAGGCAGCGGCAGCGAAGTCCATCAACCGCACCTCATCCTCGATCCGACGCTCGGTCAGCCACTCGATATAACTCGACAGCAAGAGGGACAGATCACTGAGTTTTCGGCCCAGGGCGGTCTCAGCGCCCGCCTGCTGTGCCAGCTCGGTCAGTCTGGACGGAGGAATCTTGGATCGTTGGAGGAGGCGAAAGAGATCGCTGAGATGTCGGGCGAACCCTGGCAGGCGGGCCGAGGCGTGAAAGAGCGTGAGATCGTGTAGGCGATCCATGAGGATCGCCCGGAGAACCATCCGACGCCCCTCTTCACCCACCAGTCGCGGGGGAGAGCCCGTCAGATTTTCCAGGATCATTTCAGCAAAACGTTCGAACGAAACGATCTGCAAACGTGCATACGCGGTGATCTCTCCGGTGGCGAGCAGCTGACGTTCGAGCTGAAAGGTCGCCTGCTTGGGAGCGAGCATGAGCAGCGGAAGCCGCGAGTCTGTACGCAGTGCCGCCCGTATCTCTGACAGGCAGCGCCAGGTCTTGCCTGTGCCAGCCGGTCCAATGAGGAAGTCCGCGTGCATGTGCGGCCGATGATGCTGAGCCCACCGAGCACATCTCAAGGAAGATATGCGAGGAAGAGGGCTTATCCCGAGCACCCTAGAGGTATGGACAACGAACCTGGGCGCAGGCTTGTCGTCAGGCGCTCGTTCGTCGGACGCGCCGCTCGTTGTCCACCCTTGAGGGTGCGCCTTCATGGACAAACCTAAGCAACGGCAGCGAACGTTCGTTGCATCGATGCTGACACCGCAGAGGAAGTCTGGAGCCGCATCAGAATTCTTCTCTGCGCCCTTCCCGCCTCTGCGGTGTAAAACCTCGGCCTGAATTGCCAGCGGGACGCCAGCGCTCCCAGCCAAGATGAGACTCCCTTCTCCCTCTGGCCGCGAGAGACGACGAGCCCTGACCCGGCCAGGTTAACCTCAGCCGCCCTGCATCGCCTTTCAAATGCGGAGGAAAACCGGCTTCCGGCGCTTAGGGCTTTGCTATGGGCCGGGGCCGAGGCGTTCCGACTTGCCCCCTCGGATTCTCGTCAACACCTGAAGCCCGAGGAGCTTCACTGGCTGCAAGCGAACTTTCACACTCCACCCAAGGAACCTGCGCGCATCAGGTTTTCAGCTTGCTCCCGCAGACGCTCCAAGGTAGTTCAGCGCGAATGATAATCTGTCTTCGCCCCCTCGCACATCGCTCCCTTCTCGCCGGACTTCTCGCCCTGGTCTGGGTGCTCGCCAATCCCCTTCTCCAGGCAGGCGACGCCGATATCCGGCTCGGACTCCAGACTTGGACGCTCCGCAACCTCAAGTTCGATCAGATGGTCGAGTTCGCGGTTAAGCACGGAATCAAGGACCTCCAAATCATTCCCAATCACCTCAACCCTGATGCCTCGCAGGAGGAGCTCCAGCAAAAGAAGTCGGTCCTGGAGAAGCACGGCCTGCGCCCCTATACCTTTGGCGTCGCAGGCACCTCGATGGACTTCGCAAAGAACCGCAAGCTCTTCGAGTTCGCAAAGTTCATGGGAATGAAACTCATCGTGGTCGAGCCGGGCGACTTTCGCATCTGGGACAATCTCGAGGCGCTCGCGAAGGAATTTGATATCCAGGTCGCAGTCCACAACCACGGCATCCGCTCCCTCTACGGCAACCCTGCGGTCGTCAAGAACATCGTCCAGCATCGCGATAGCCGGATCGGGGTATGCATGGACATCGGCTGGATCACCGCCGCCGGCTTTGATGCCGCCAAGGTCTTCCGGGACTACAACGGTCGGGTGTTCGATCTGCACCTGAAGGACAAGAAAGTGGAGCCCGCGTTGGGCGACACGGTGGCAACGGACGCTCATATCGGTCAGGGCAGCGCGAACATGAAGGGATTGATCGCTGAATTGCAAAAGGCGAACTGGAAAGGCGTGATGGCGATTGAGACGGACAGCCAGACCTTCGCTCTCAACCCCTCGGAGTTTGTGACTAACGCACGCAAATTCCTCGAGGCCAACGTCAGCCAGCCTTGAGCGCAGTGAAGCCATTCAAGCTTGGGATCCTGGGCTCGGGCAAGGGCTCGAACATGGCCGCGATTGCGGATGCCTGCCTCTCAGGCGCCCTGCCCTGTCAAATCGCACAGGTTCTGAGTGATGTCCCGGACGCAGGTATCCTGAAGCACGCGTCAGATCGCGGGTTGACCGGAAGGTTCATCCCCCCTGGCAAGTTCCGCACCAAGCTGGATGAGGAAGCCGAAGCCGAATTCATCCGCAGTTTGCAGGACGCCGGAGTGGACCTCATCGTGCTCGCAGGCTTCATGCGAATCCTCAAAGGGCCTTTCATCACAGCCTTCCCCAACAAGGTGATCAACATCCATCCTTCCCTACTCCCCTCATTCCCCGGTCTGGAGGCCTGGAACCAGGCGCTCAGCTACGGAGTGAAGGTGACGGGTTGCACGGTGCACTATGTGGACCAGGGGATAGACAGCGGTCCGATCATCGGGCAGGCGACCGTTCCCGTCCTGGATCAGGATACCGCGGAGACCTTGCACGCCAGGATCCAGCAGGCGGAACGTCAGCTGTATCCGGACTGCATCCGCGCCATCGCCACCGGCCGGGTCGAAGTCACCGGCCGCCGGATCACAACAAAGCCGGCCTAGATCAACCGTTCTCATCCATGCACAGCCAATTCAGTCTGCGACGCAGGGTGGAGTTCTCCGAAACCGACATGGCCGGGATCGTCCACTTCTCCAATTTTTTCCGCTACATGGAGATCGCCGAAGCGGCGTTCTACCGCTCGCTGGGCCTGACGATCGTCGACCCTGCTTCAGGAATCGGATGGCCCCGGGTCCATGCAGAATGCGACTACCATCGACCGCTCCTTTTCGAGGAGGAGTTCGATATCCACCTCGCGGTGGAGGAGGTCCGCACCCGGTCGCTGCGATTCAGGTTCAAGTTCGTGAAGATCTCCGACGGCGGCAACATCGTCGCCGCAAGAGCCAGGATCGCCACGGTCTGCGTGAAGAAAAAACCAGATGGCGGACTGGAAGCCAGTCCCATCCCGTTAGCCTTTCGCGAAAAAGTCTCAGCGGCGCCGGCTGATATGCTCGCAGCCT
>VHDG01000368.1 GCA_016871475.1 Verrucomicrobiota bacterium | reverse complement strand
CAGACGGATCAATGCTCCCATTGCCGTTCTGCTCGCTCACCAAGCCAAACGCGACAAACTCGATCCGGTCGAAGTCGTTATCAGTGATCGTAACGATCGCAACGCCGATTCCCACGGCGACATTACCGGTAGGATCCGTGAGGCGAATTCGCAATTGCTCAGGTCCCTCGGCAAGGCGGTCTTCAAGGATCGGAATCGTCACACTCTTGGAAACCTCGCCAGGAGCGAAGGTCACGCGAAGCGAGCTGCCACCATAGTCCCGCCCTCCCGTCGCCGTGAGGTCCTCAAGAGCAACCGTTACGGAGACTTCGGAATTCGTCGCCTGCTGCCGGACCAAGCCAAAGGTGAACGACGCATCGCTCTCGGCCACGACGATGTTGGTGGTGGAAAGCGAGATCGCCGCCTCGTTATCAATGATCCTGATTTCAGCGATGACTGTTCCACTCAGGTCCACCGCGGAAGACCTGCTGCTCAAGCGTAGAACAAGGCTCTCCGGGAGTTCCACGATCTGGTCATCCACGATGGTCACGTCGAATGACTGGGCGTTAACCCCCGCAGGGAAGGTCAAGGTGCCTTTCACCGTAAGGTAATCGAGACCTCCAATGGCAGTGCTGCTCAACGGCACGCTCTCGTAGTCAACAGTGAAGGGCAGATTCGTATCGCCCGTGCGCCGGACCTGCATCCTCACGCGCCCGATCCCCTCGCTGACAGTGAGCTGAGGTGTCACGAACTCCACCCCCGTGAGTGTAAGCTTCTCATCGCCATGGATCCGGGCGAAACGAGGTCGTGACAAGCCGTTGACCTGATGGAATTCCCCGCCGATATAAGCCGCCGTATTGGGAGCGGCCAGAATGGTGCGAACCGTCCCATCCGCGCCGGCGCCGATATCAAACGAGGGATCAACGCTTCCATCCAATCGCAGTCGTGCAAAGAAGTTGCGCTGGACGGAGCCGATCTCCGTGAAATCACCCGCGATGTAAATCTTTCCTGATCTGTGCACCGAAATGGAGCGCACGGCCGCGTTCAGTTGTCCACCTGAGGCAAAGGACGGATCGTGGGCGCCGTTCGGTAGCAAGCGGGCAAAGTAGAACGCATCGGCATCGTTCACGGATGTAAACGCGCCACCGATCAGAATATCGCCCGAAGGCGTGATTCCTATTGTGAGAACCGTGCTGTCCACCCCCGATCCTGGATTGAATCCTGCATCCAGGGATCCGTTCGCATTGAGGCGTGCAATGCCGTTTCTTGGAGCCCTGTTAACAGTGGTGAAGGAACCGCCGATGAGGATACGCCCATCATCCTGCACGGCGATCGCATGAACCGGTCCGTTGATTTCCGGGGTGAATCCAGGCTGCACAACTCCGCTCGCATTCAACCTTGCCAGACGCTGCCGCGGCTGATTGTTGAATATAACGAAGTCTCCTCCCACAAGCACTGAGCCACCCTCCTCGACCGCAAGCGCCCGAACAGGTCGAAGCGTCCCCTGCCCTATCGCAAAGGAAGAGTCCAGGCTGCCATCAGCGTTGAGCCGGGCAACTCCAGGCAGGGCCGAGCCAGCGACGTTTGTGAAAGTCCCGGCCAGATAGATTCGTCCATCCGACAGCACTTCGAGATCCAGCACTGTGCCGTCGGAGCCTATTCCCGGGTTGAATCCAAGATCCAGCCGCCCGAGGGGATCAAGTCGTGCGATGTGGCGGAGGGTGTAGTCATTGACCTCAGTAAAGTCACCCGCGATGACAACACGTCCATCCGGCTGCACTCCGATGGCGTTGACAGCATCACCGACACGGTTGGGATTGGATGGATCCAATGCTGTGAATCTCAGTCCGGATCCGTATTCAGCATCCGGGTTGCCGGGCAGCTCGTTGTCTAGGATGACCACGGAGGCCTGAACGTTTTGCCCCAGAGTTGTGGAGCCTGGAGGACGGCCACTGGTCATCGTTCGCGCCCCGGAGAGGGTCACGGTAAACATCTCGGACTGCTCACCGACCGCATCATCCACCAGGGGAATCTCGACCGTGGCGGATGCCTGGCCGGGAGAAAGAAGGAGTCCACCGGATCCGGCAGTATCGCGGACAAACTCCTCACCCTTGAGGGCAACCGAATTCGACACGCTGATATAGTCAAGTCCATTGCGAGCGGTCAGATCGGCAGTTCGATAGTTCACTGCAACGGCGTTCAACGTCCCGCCCAACCGTCTCACCGAGAGGCGGGCGACACGCTGATTCTCGAACGCGGTAAAACTGAGTGCGGAAAACTCGAGCGCGCTGTCGTCCTCGCGAATGACCGCTTTGGCCACGCTGGTGGAAGGCGTCAATCCACCCCCCTGTGCGTCGCTCAGCTCGACCGTCAGAACTTCATCGCCTTCGATGAGGCTATCGTTGATCAGCGGAAGAGATACGGTCCGCTCGGTGACGCCAGCAGGGAACAGAATCTGTTCATTTAGAGCGCTGTAGTCCTGACCAAGGACAGCCGAGTCACCACTCAGGGTTCGGGTTGTCAGACGGACACTGCCGTCAGTAATCTGGGTGCCGGTTCTGATGATTCGGATGGGAATGCCAGAGTCATACTCAGCTCCCAGGAGACGGTCGGTCGAGAACACGAAACCGGAATCCTCGCTTTCGATGACAATGCGCGCCCGTGTCTGCCCCCCGCTCGCCACCCCGGAGTCCAGCAGTGCCAAGGCGATATTGATGACCTCAGGCAGCTCTGGTTCCGAATCATTGATGATTTGAATGGGGATCGTCTTGGCAGTTTCACCCGGCTCAAAGGTCAACTCACCGTCCTGAGCGACATAATCAACGCCAGGAGTCGCATTGCCAGGCTGCACCGTGTAGCGAATTGTCTGCCTGAGCCCAACGCTGCCATTCCGGATCACCGGCAATTGAAACGTCCCGATGGTTTCCACGATTCGATGCTCGAGCTTCGAGAACTGGATGGTGCCATCGTCATCCACAATGGTGATCGTTGCTGTATGGGCATTGGTGTGGATGGAAGACCCTTCAGCAAACAGCAGCTTGATCTGAACAGACTCAGGCCCTTCGTAGGTTTGATCGTCCACAGCAACAATGGGAACCAGAACGTCTTCTGCGCCTGCAGGGATCGTGGCAAACCGCGTGATCGGCTCGTAATCAGCACCCAGGCCGGCAGAACCTCGAATCTCGTAGCTAATCCTGACCGGCTCGGCAAATCCGTTGGTGCCTTCGCGGAAAATGCGGAACGCACCGTTGGCGAGGCCCGATTCGTAGGCCAGGGGTGAAGGCGCCTGAACAGAGACAACAGAAGCATCGTCGTCGATGATCGTCACCCAGTGGAACCGGCGGTCCCGGTAAATCCAGTTCGTGGGGAATGTGAACGTATTGGTGGTCAACGTGCCGCTTGCTGGATCCAGAGCGATGTTGGTGAAACTGATCTGAGGGTAGAACAATCCGAGCAGAACAGACCGGTTCTTTTGCTTAACCTGGTTGTCCAGCATGGTCAGATGGATGTTCGTTGTGAGGACGATCTGGTTGGCGCCACGGTCCACCCGGTTGTAGTGGTCAAAAGAAATGAAGCCTTTGCCGTCTCTGCTGTTGGTGGCTGTGAAGATGAAATCGTTGCTCAAGATCCCGCTGCCACCCACGACACGAACCTCCGCAACCCAGTTGGTAATATTGAACTGGGGAGGGCCACTGAGGTGGATGCCAATCTCAAGTCCTTCTTCGGACTCTCGTATCTCGGAAAACTCCGCTTCGAATCCAATGCTCACTTGAGCTCCGCCATCACTTTCGAACCGGGCACTGGCCTCAGCTGAAAAGGGATTGACCAGATACCCACTGCCGGGCTGCAAGCGCACAGTCAGGTGCTCAATCCACTCGGTGATGTCATCGGCGATCCCAGTGATCGGAATCTGAACGGTTGCGGCACCGGCTGGCATGATGATGCTGCTCCCGATGGATCGGTAATCGTTGCCATTGTGGGCGGTTCCTCCCACCTCATATCGGACCAAAAGGCTCCGCGAGGTAGGACCGCTTCGGCTGAGGGTAAAAGACGCTTGACCCCCGCCGGATTCATTTGGAAACACGCCAGCGGCTGGAGGCGCGATGGAGACGATCGGGGTTGACTCGTCCAGGATCACGATCGATGCCGAGCTTGGAGTGACGATGTTATAAGTCGGGGCACTGGCTATCTGAAGGGTTACAGTCTCAGCAGCTTCCAATGCTTGATCTCTGCGGGGCACAACCGGGATCACAACACTATCCTGGCCCGCTGGAATGACGGCGGAGCCGGAGAGCAGGTTGAAGTCGATTCCATTTGTCGCATCACCCCTGAGCAGGTAGCTGACGCCAAGAGATTCCAGAATGGACCCCGTCCGGGTGATGCGGAAAGCCCCTAAACGGGACCCATCCTCCATCGCTTGAGACTGTGGAGCGGTCACCCACACCGACGGCAAGTCATCATCAGCGATGACGACTGTCACCTCATCGTCACGAGTCTGGTAGGCGGGATTCTCAGCAGCGGTCACCACGACGGTGCGATTTCCATCAATCTGGGTGTTGGGAACGCTAAAGATGGACAGCAAACCGACTGTTGACCCGGCGTTGATGGTGACCGAGCCGGTTAACCGAACATAATCGACACCGGGCTCGGCGGTCCCCTCCGTGGCGTAGGCGACGACGAGGTCGCGGGTCAGAGGCTCCGGGATCGAGAAGACCACGACACCCGCATCATATCCATTCTCGCCGACATAATCAGAGAGCACGGACACGGAGACGATGGGTAGCGGGACGGCGTTGGTATTTCGGATCAACAAACTGGCTTCGCCCTGCCCGATTGAGTAGCGAGGTCGTGTTTGGATCCAGGCGCGTTGGCCGGGATGAGGATTCGCGCGATACCAGCCGGGAGAAT
>VHDG01000367.1 GCA_016871475.1 Verrucomicrobiota bacterium | reverse complement strand
GCCGCAAGGTTTCGAGTCCTGACATGCCGGGCATTCGAACGTCGGAGATCAGGATGTCGGCTGGGTATTTCGACAAGGCCTCCAACGCTTCGGCGCCAGAGGCCGCGATCTCCGTCTGGAAGCCCTGACCCTGCAGAAAGGAGTTCAACAAGCTTCGCTGTCCTGGATCGTCATCGACGATCAGGATCTTCGACCGGTGGATGTGCCCGGGAGATGCGGATGGTTTCAAGGAAGCATCACACCGCTGGCGCGCTTTTCATGCATCGGATGCGGAAGACCGCGCCGCGGGGCTGGTTTTGAAGACACTCAATCTCCCAGCCGTGCGCAAGGACAATCTGTTTCACCACTGCCAGACCCAGCCCCGTCCCCTCCTTCCGACGGGTGACGTAGGGTTTGAAGATTTCCTGTCTGTCGAGGATCTGCACCCCCGGGCCGGTGTCGCAAATCTCCAGCCACGAAAGCCCGTCATCTCCGACTCCTCCTCTGATCGTGATCGTGGTCCTCTGATCCCCGGCCTGGATGGCATTAAGGAGCAGATTGAACAGCGCTTGCCGCAGCATCTGTTCGTCAGCCTGAACCCGGAGACCGCGCGCGACAGCTGGCGTGGGAATATGCTTTTCCTCCAGGTCAGGCTCCAGAGTGCGGATCACATCGATGGCAACCCGGCCTACGTCCACACTGGTCAGCTTGAGATCCCTCGGTTTGGAATAACTGATGAACTGGTTCAGTTGGGCGGTTACCCGATCCACCTCCGAGGCGATGTCCGAGCACCGGCCCCGGATCTCATCAGACGCGTCGTCCTGCTTGGAGATCATCTGAGCGAGACCCCGCACGATGTTGAGTGGATTTCTTGTTTCGTGGGCGAGCCCAGCTGCCGCCAGATTCATCTCCCGAAGATGTTTGTTGTGTTCGCTGGCTCGGATGAGACGAAGGTTGAGTTCTGAAGACCGCGACCAGGCTCGCCAGGAGACCGCAACCCCTGCGCAGGCTGCCGCCGCGAAAAGGGCGATGACTCGACGCATCCAGGCATCGGCGTCCACCGTTTCCCGCACCGAGCGGGTCGAGATCACGACAAGAAAGCTATGCAAACCCTGTCGTGTCCCGAGACCGCGGAATTCCTCTTCACTCATCCAGGGTGGGCGTCCAAACCCCCTTCGGCTACCGCCTTCACGGGAAGGTCGAGGTCCGCCTCCACTGCCTTCCGGAGAGGCTCGAGGGGGTTCGACGTTGCCTCGTCCTCCGTCGCCTGGCTCCCACCATGGGAAGGGGGAGCGGCCGTCGGCCGAGTTCGTGTTCGCTGCTTCTCGTCGCGGAAGCACGATGATCGGCTGGCCGAATGAACCATTCGTGAATGTCAGCGTTCCCAGGTCCATCAGGTTTGCCAGGGTGAGCGAATCCCTCTCCCAATGCAGGCCTGTCGCGCTGAGAGTCTTGCCGTCCAAGTCGAGAGGCTGTCCGGCTGAGGCGACAACATCACCGGCTTTGTTGAGCAGCTGGATGGCGGAGACATCCTCCGTTTTGACGAGCTCTTGGAGGACGGGTTCCAGTCGTTCCTGGGAAACCAGGCCGCCAAATCTTCTCTGGGATCTGAGCACCAGCCCCAGCGTGGTGGTGATATCTCGCCCGCGGACCACCAGGGCTGCCTGGGCCGACTTCTCCACCCGCAGATGTTCAGCCCACTGCCAGCCGACAATGGCCAGCCAAACGGTTGTGAGCAGGGAGTAGATGATCCAGTTGCGAGAGTGCATGAGAACCCCGCATCACCGCCTGCTGTCGCTGGGGCGCATATTGCCCTTCTTCGATTTCAGTTTCGACGCAGATGACTCCGGTTCTTTCATCGGAAGGCCATCCACGAACTTGTTCAACTCCTGCTCGGTGAATGCTTTGGGGGCGAGCTCGACTTCCCCTTTTTCACGGGAGGTCAAACCAGCCAGTTGGTTGGGTTCCTTGACCACGTGAGGCGTGAGGAAGATCAGCAGCTCGGTCTTGGCATCGCTCTTGATCCTCCTCTGGAATGCCATGCCCAACAGCGGGATGTCTCCCAGCAGCGGGATCTTGCTTGTGCTCCTGGTCTTGCTGTTTTGCATCAAGCCTCCGATGACCACGGTCTGACCATCGGGAGTCATGACCACCGTGTCGGCTGAGCGCTTGGCGATCACCGGGGCTGTGACCCCTGTTCCAATCGTCACCGTCTTCTCAGTCAGATTTGAGATCTCAGGGGACACGATCATCTCCACCAAACCGTCGGGCATGATGAAGGGAGTCACGCGCAGAATGATTCCTATGTCCTGATACTGCACGGTGTTGATCTGGTTCCCGTTGTCATCGAAGCGGACGTTGGTGATGAAAGGAAGTGTTTCGCCGACCATGATGGTGGCGGGCTGGTTGTGACGTGTGAGCACCGAGGGTCTGGACAGGACCTCCGTCCTGCCGGCGGATGCGATGGCTCTGAGGGTGGCTTGGAAGTCGTTGCCAAGAATCTGGTATAACCCGGCGCCCGGTGGAACCGGGAGCCCGCCCGCCGTGGCCAGTCCGAGCAAGTTGGACGCTGATCCGAAGGTGGACCCCTCGAGCTTTTTCCGGATCGAGCCTTCGACGCCGATGTCGGATCCATCGTTATGCGTGACTTCGAGGAACACCACCTTGATCAAGACCTGCGGCTTGGGACGGTCGAGGTTGGTGATGACCTGGCTGATGTACTGGCTGGTTTCATCATCGGTGATCACGATGAGACGCCGGCTTTCAGGGTCACTGCTGATCAAGGCCTCGCCGACCTGTCCATTGCCTGGGTACATCCTTCCACTGGCACTGGTATTCCCGCCGCCGCGAGCACCTCTGGCTGCGCCCTGCCCTCCGAACTGTTGTTGTGCGTTCGAACAGAGCACAGACAACATCAGGATCAGAGCAACCCAGGCCCGGGTTGCGGTGGAGCGCAGGCGGGGCCCGGGAGAGCGGGTGGTGAGGGCGGATGAGTTCATGAATGACGGGGATTGGATCATGGTGTGCTCCTGGTGTTGCCGAATCCGGTGCCAAGCCCGCTTCCTGTTCCCGTGCCGGTCTGGCGTCCGCCCAACCCGGTGGACTGGCCATTGCTGCTGCGGGTCGTGAGGGCGCTCTCCTGTTGGCTGTTGTTGCGGTTTGCCTGGCTCGTCGTCCGCTCAAACATTCCGCGAAGAATCTGTTCCACCTCATGCACGTCCGCATTCTCGAGGGAGTAGACGAATACCTTCTGCCGCTTGGCAGGGCTTTGGTCCAGCTGATCGACCATCTGGGCGATCTGGATCATCAGATCCCGTGCTGCGCTGATCACGATGCTGCTCGTTCGTTGATCTGCGACCGCCAGCACTTTCCCTTTCCTGCGCAAGCGATCGCTGTCGTTGCCTGCATTGTTTCCCGTCCGTCCTCCCCCCTGGGGGCCAAATCCTCCGAAACGAACCTGGGAGCGGCTGTTCTCGGTGGATCGGTCATCATCCGGAAACAGGGTGCCCAGCAATTCGGCCAGCTCCAAGGGGTCCGCATTCTTCAGGTGGAACACACGCAGCTCGGTCACATCTTCAACGGGGATATCCACGCTGGCGACAAGCTCCTCGACCAAAGGGATGACATCCTCGGGCCCTGATACAACCAGGGAGTTGCTGTATTCATCTGCGGTCGCGACGACGCGGGATGCGTTGCCCCGGCCGTTGGTTCCGCTGCTGCCTGTTCCGCCGCCGCGTTCGCCTCCCTCGTTCCCTCCGAAGGGATTGCCTCCGGCGAAGGGGTTGCGAAAACGCGCGGCATTGTTGCCGCCGGTTCTGGAGCTGTCGGCGGCTGGGAACAGCTCCTTGATGACCGTGGCCAATTGCTTGGCATCTGCATACTTCAGTGCGAACACACGGATGGCAGATGCGCTTGACACCGAGGTATCGAGGGCGCGAACGATCTCGGCCAGACGCCGGATGCGGACTTGGGTGTCGGTGATGACAAGGGCGTTCCCGCTCTCATTGGCAGTGAGGGTCGCTTGTGAGGACAGGAGGGGCTGCAGATCCCGGGTGAGTTGAACGGCGTTGATAAAACGGATCGGCACGATCTGGGTGACCATCTCGTCTGACTTCGGGATTTCCACAGGGTTGGCTCCGCTCCTGACGGGAAGATCGCGTTTCTTTGCCTCCTCCGACGTGACAATGGTCAGGGTTCTGCCATTTCGGATGGCGGCCAGGCCGTTCTTCTGGAGTGCTCCGTTGAGTATCCCAAGCGCTTCCTCCTTGGTCACGGGCTGGGCGCTCCAAGCATCAACCTTCCCGCGCACCTCCGCCTCCAGCACGATGATGAATCCTGCGGCTTCGCTCAGGTAACTCAACACGCTCTCCAGGCTTGCCCCCCTGAAATTGAGTCGCAAGGACGCATTCTCCCCCGGCGTCGAACGTGTGCCCGCGGGCGAGGCAGCGGCAGGCTGACGCTCCTCGGCAGGAGGAGGTGGCGGTGGATCGGCTTCCTGGGCCGACATGACCGGAGGCGTGGTCATCATCAATGCCAGGCTGATGATCGCTGGCCAGTGACAACCGGGGCGGGGTCGCGCGTACGACCACAAATTGAGGTGCATGGATGAGTTGTTCATTTGTTGATCTCCTTCTCTCGTTTTTTTCGCAGCCGCTCCAGGATGGAGCCTGAGTCTGGGCTTGCATCCGACGGGCCCTCAGCGGTTTTTTCCGACTTTGTTTCGGAGGACAAGGGTTCCGCAACATTTGTGTTCTGCCACGGCTCTTCATCCGTGCGTTTCAAATGACCTCCGACGGTCAGGCGCAATGACACGTCTCCGGCGGTCAAGCGTACTTCCTGATGTGTGATCTCTGCGATCTGCATCCCGGCAATACGCCCGCCCGACTGCAGGGTTTTCTTGAAGTCGCGGCTTGATCCATCGAAGAAGGCG
>VHDG01000366.1 GCA_016871475.1 Verrucomicrobiota bacterium | reverse complement strand
AGCCCTGATAAAAATCCGGCGACCTCTCCACCGCCAGCATCGCAAGCTCCAGAGCCTGCCGAAGATCGCCAAGGGACTGGGCCTGGATGGATGCCGCAAGAAGTTCGGAGGCCGACTCGCAAGCCTCCGAGGCAGGAAGCTTGCCGGGATATGCGCTCACGGTGTCGATCAGCATTCCTAGAGCTCTCGCGCTGGAACGCACGAGAGCGGTGTCGCCGTCGCCTAGGGTGGACACCAGGTCTCTCGCGTCCGCAGCCTGCCCAGCACCGAGTCGCAATACGGCCGAGAACACCCTCGCGCCAGGCGAGAGTTCCGCGGGTGCTGACGGTGAGGCAGCGATGGCGGAAGGCAAATCCCCGGCCCGATAGGCTCCCAACGAAGATGCGAACATCTCCAACTCGGCCGAGGTAAGGGACAGCTCAGCGGGATCGATCACAGCAGGGTAATAGAGACACCACTGCAACACGTGTCGGGCTTCGATGACCGCGGTGGGTTTCGGAGGCATGCTCGGAGCAACCAACACGTCGGCACGTCCATCCAAGCTCAGAACTCCGAGAGCGTTGGTCAAATCCACCGTTCCGTTGAAGAGATGGACTCGAGTCTCGCCATCGTTCTGGACTCGCAGCACGAATTCCGTTCCCCGGATGGCTCCCGAGACGAGAGGGGTTTCAAACTGTTTGCGGGAAGGCCGTTCTCGATGGAAGAAGTAACCCGCTCCCCTGAGCAAACGGACGATCACGCCATCGGTAACCGCTCTATCCTTGATCTGGAGCATGGATCGCTCGTCGACGCGGACCAGGCTGGCATTGGCGAGACACAGAGCGGCGCGGCTGCCCAGGCCGGTGCGAATGGTGTCGCCTGGAAGCAGGGGCATGGACTGGGTGGCGATCTGCCAGTCCTTGGATCCGGCTCGAAGCACTTCCAATTTCCCCTGAGGCTGGAGGAGTTGGGCCGCCGGGCTCGTCTGAGAACGAGCAACACCTGACACCATGAAAACCGCGAGGATCGACACAGGCAGACTATATCCAATGCCACGATGGAGGAACGCAAGCCATCGTGGAGCCTTGAGAAAACCCCGACTGATCTCTGGCGCGGGCATCGCCCCATGAGTAATCCAGCTCGCCAGTCGAGGGCGAGAAGAATAGTCCGGCCCCCGATCAACAATCAGCAACTGGCCTGCAGAAAACTCCGACGCCCATCTCGGCAAAAAAAAGCGGACCTCAGGGACAGGCATGGAGGGCTCGAAACACCCGTTTAGCGGAGACCCCACCACCAAGACTCGGAAGGTGAAGCCCTCAACAGCCTCCGACAAAACCTTGCGAGAGAAGTGGGTTCTGAGGGAGGGTCTGGCCGAAATTTATCAGACGTCCAAATGGCTCTGACCAAACATTGTCACAAGTGTGGCTGGGAGTGGCCGCTGGCTCCGCTCCCCGGGCGCAATGATTCCTGTCACCAATGCGGGTCCGACATGAAGTGCTGCCTGAACTGCTCGAGCTACGACCCTCGGGTAGCCCACCAATGCAAGGATCGCCGAACAGAACCGGTGGCGGAAAAGCACACCGCCAACTTCTGCGAATACTTCGAGTTCCTGAAAAGTGAGTGGAAGGGTGCCACAACCGACTCCCGGGAGGCCAAGGCCAGGGATCAGCTGAAAAAACTCTTTGGCGACTAAATGAAGAACATCGTCTATTTCGATCTCGAAACTCAAAAGTCTGCCGATGAAGTCGGAGGCTGGGGAAACGTTCGCGACATGCGAATGAGCATCGGAGTGACCTACAGCACCGCCAGAGGGGGGTATGAGATCTACGACGAAAAGGATGTCGATGCTTTGCTGAAGGAGCTGCAGTCAGCCGACCTTGTGGTGGGGTTCAACCACCTGAAGTTCGATTACGAGGTCCTCCACGGCTACACCGTTTTCGATCTGACCCAGCTGCCAACCCTCGACATGCTGGTGGTGCTTCAAGCCACCTTGAAACATCGCTTGTCCCTTGATTCCATCGCCTCAGCCACGCTGGGCGTCGAGAAGACGTCGGAGGGCCTCCAAGCCCTTCGCTGGTTCAAGGAAGGGAAGATGCTGGAGATCGCCGAGTACTGTTGCTTCGACGTCAAGATCACGAAGCTCGTTTACGAATACGGCGCGCGGCACAAGCAGCTTCACTATCAAAACCGCTTTGGCAAGCAGCTCACTGTGGCGGTCGATTGGTGAACCCGGGGCGTGGCTTAAAGCCGGACCTCCCGGGGGATGGCTGAGATTGGCTGCGCCCTCCCCGGCCCTCGCCTCGATACGGCCTGCCGCCAGAGGACCTGGGCCGGTTGTCATCACGCCTCCATCCTGATTCCTGTCCCTGATAACCCGGTTTTGTGCTGTTCCCTGGCGGTCGGAATGCCCCACCGCCGGGCTTGTGCCAAGGGCGCGGAGAGTTCTGGCCGTTGCTCCGTCGAGGAAAGGTTGGAGCCCCCTCCTGTTGAGACCGAAAGGATCCTTCAGGCCGCCTGGGATACCGATCCTCACGTCGCCTCTGGGAAGATTCCGGAGAACCCTGTCCTCCCCATTGCGGACGGGGAGACTGTTTTTTCCAATGCGGATTGTGCGGATGAGCCCCGGATGCCTTGGAGCCCGGCTCCCTCCAGTTCCTGGAAGCATCCCGCGACCTGGAGCGCTGATCGCCGCGGCTCACCGGCGAACCGAAGTCGGGGGCTGACTGAGGAGTGCGCGACGGAGGGTTCGATGACTGAACAGCGGGAGCTGATGCCGCCTCCACAGACCTCTGCGGATGCGAAGCCGTGGATCCACCCTCCGAATGAGCCCTGACAATCCCGCGGCCGATGAAACGCTCAAGCGCACGCAAAGCTCCATAGTCCTCTCGCGTCACAAAACTGATCGCATCTCCAATGGACTGGGCACGACCTGTTCGACCGATTCGATGAACGTAGTCCTCGGGATGCATCGGAAAGTCGTAGTTGATGACATGGGAGATGCCATCGACGTCGATTCCGCGAGCGGCGATATCCGTCGCCACCAGCACCTGCACGGCCCCTGATTTGAAGTCCTTCAGAGCTTTCAGACGCTGTCCCTGGGAACGGTTGGAATGGAGAGTGGCGCATCGAACGCCGCTTCGCTCCAGCTGGCGGGCGACCCGGTCCGCCGCATGCTTCATGCGCACGAAAACCAGCACCATGTTCATCTCGGGCTCCCTCAAGAGTTTCGCCAGGAGCGCCTGCTTGCCTTCCTTGGTCGTCTCGTGGACCCGTTGGGTCACGGTGTCGGCCGGGTTTGATCTTCGGCCTATCTGGACAATCTTTGGTGTCCTGAGGAACTCCTTCGTGATGGCCTCGATCTCCTTGGATAGAGTGGCTGAAAACAGGAGCGTCTGCCTTTTCTGAGGCAACATCCTGACGATTCTTCGAATCGACGGAATAAAGCCCATGTCGAGCATGCGATCCGCCTCATCCAGCACAAGAAACTCCAGGGACGAAAAATCGGCGTACTTCCTCCCCATCAGGTCGAGCAGTCTTCCCGGGCAGGCAATGATGATCTCGAAGCCGTCCCTCAGCGCACGGATCTGCGTCGACTCCCCCACGCCTCCGAACACGGTCCCCGCACGAAACGGGAGATAGTGGCCATAGCCGCGAATGTTCTCGTCGATCTGAAGAGCCAGCTCGCGGGTGGGGGCAAGGACGAGAACCTTCGTCCGGGCGCGTGGGGCGTCGGACTGGGCCGCGGCGAGTCGAGTGAGGATGGGAAGAGTGAAGGCGGCGGTTTTTCCAGTGCCGGTCTGGGCGATGCCGATCAAGTCATGCCCATCAAGAATCTGTGGGATGGCGGCTGATTGGATGGGCGTTGGTTCAGTATAACCAGATTCCTGAACCGCTTTGAGAATGTTGGGATCGAGCCCCAGCACATTGAAAGGCATGCGGGAGAGTGCCACCCCTCCTGCCCAATAGCACGAAGAACCTTCATCCGTTGCCCCTCGCTCCCGCCCGAGGACCCCGCTCGTCAACTCAGCTCGCCAGAGTCACCAGGTATCGCTTCACCCGCTCCGCTGAATCCAATTCATTGTGGTGAAGATGAGTCTGCTGAATGTTTGCACACACACGCATCAGGATGCGACGCGTGTTGACGGGTGCCAGATACCCTTCGTCCAGGCCGTGATTGGTCTGGTGCAGATGCTGGATGCAATCCGCCTTCGTCAGGAACCTTCCCCCGTTAAAGCAATCGATGAACACCTCCATCGTGGGGGACTGAAACCGGCAGAGAAAGTGTCCAGGCAACCCGACACCCGTCACAGGAAGGATCAGGCGCCGGCAGAGGAGGAGGTAGATGGAACAAAGCCCGATGGGGTTGCCTGTTCGACGTTCTATGACCCGGTTGAAGAAGCAGTTCTCCACATCTGACTCGTAATCCGGATTTCCATGAAACCCCTGCTCGGCGAACACATGTTGATTCAGCAACAGCAAGCGTTGCTGGGGCGCGATCACCCGAAGCGTTCGGACCCGAACCTCCGCAGCGATCTGATCCAGCTGCGCACCCAGGGCTTCCAGGCTCGCCTCAGGATACTGGGTCAGGGCAAGCAGGCCCAGGCCGCGCTCCAAATCCAGGTCCTCCCCTTGAGTCTCACAGAACTCCATGAACACCGCATCCGCCTCCTTCCGCATGAAATGCTGGATGACCCCGCGAACGTTTCGACGCAAAACCGCATCGGCGCTCAGCGAGTGGGGTTTCAGCCAGGAGATAACGGAGGGCCCGTAACTCAGCAGCTTCCGATGGACCGCCTCGACGATTTTTGAATCCTCGTCAGCCAGCAGCTTTAGAAGTGCGAGACGTTGCGCCTCGGTAGGCGATTCGATGGAACCAGTCTGAAGGTCCGAGTTCATGAATTCCCTTGCAACGCCCTCTGCTATGCCAGAACCGGAGGAAGGAATC
>VHDG01000365.1 GCA_016871475.1 Verrucomicrobiota bacterium | reverse complement strand
TATGCCTGTCCTCGTAAATCCACCAGACGACATGGGTGAAATGGTCTCACCGGGTTGGGCATTCTTCGCGGTGACGATGCCCGAAAAAGGGGCACGGATGATCGTATCCTCAAGCTGTTGAGTCCACACGGCCAGACCCTGTTCTGCGGCGGCGATGTTGGCTCGTTGTGTCGCCACCCTGGCCTCTGCGATGCGCAGGGCGGCCTCCGCACGATCTAACCCGGCGGGCGTCTCTATCTTCTCAAGAATCAGAGCCTCAACCCGGCGATGATTGGCGGAGGCTTCCTTCAACGAAGCTTCGGCTTCACCCAAAGCGGCACGGGAAGCAGCGAGCTGAGCCCCGGCCAGCTTGTGGTTGGCCTTGATATTGGAATCGTCGAGCCGGGCGAGAATCTGTCCGGCCTCGACACGCTTCCCCTCCTCGGCAAGAACCTCGATGACTTTTCCGGTCATTTTGGCCGACACCGTGGCTTCACGCCGCGGCATCACATAGCCCGAGGCATTCAGCACCGTCGAACTGCCTGCGCTTCCACCCGTCTCCTCACGTACCGTGGCCAGGCTGACAACGATCGGCTTGGACCGTGCAACTCGGTTGACGGCAAACACCCCGGAAAGGGCGATCACTACCAGCAGCAAGACGAGGATGACCCACTTCCTCATCCTGCCAGCTGATGTCGAGGCAGCTGAACGATCGATCTTCAATCGATCCAGAGATGAATTGTCCAAAGGCATGGCAAAGAGGGGTCGTCGGGATGAGATCAGTGCGCCGCGCGGACGGCTGCTTCATAGACCACCCGGAGAGTTGTTGAATGCTTTTCCGCTGCCAGGCGACAGGATTCAAACTCCGGTGCCGTTTGAACACAGCGGCCATCAAGCCAGCCCAATTTCACTTGGATCTCACCGTAGGGTGTCAAAACCCCGCGTATCTCACGCCGAAGCTTTCGGCGTTCCCAGGTGGATCGTCTCACGCCAAAAGCTGTGGTTTCGGTCAGGAGCATCGCGGTAAACCGATCCGCGTCAGTCGCCGTGCAAAGGACGGAGAGCAGAACCCCGGGACGATCCTTCTTCATTTGAATGGGCGTGTGATAGCAGTCCAACGCCCCCATGAGCATGGCGCGCTGCAGGACATGACCCAGGACCTCGGGGCTTAGATCGTCGATATTGGTTTCCAGCATCACGACCTCATCGCGTTCCCAATCATGTGCCGCATCTGCTTCGGCCGTGCCCAGAATGGCTCGTAGCACATTGGGACGGGTCTTGTTCTCGCGCCCCCCCAGTCCGTAGCCGATCCTCTCCGGTCGCAACCCGGCGATGGGCCCAAAACTCTCCGCGAACTCGGCGAGAATCGCTGCCCCCGTTGGAGTCACCAATTCGGCCGGCTCATCAGTCTGGTCAATCTGGATGCCTCTGGCTCCGAGGATTTCCATGGTCGCTGGCGCTGGAAGCGGGAAACGGCCATGTGCACATCGAATGAAGCCTGTCCCTTCCGTTACCCGGCCCGCTTTCACGCGAGGCTGCCCCAACATCTCCAGGGCAACACACGCTCCAACCACGTCCACGATCGAGTCCACAGCACCCACCTCGTGAAAATGAACATCGGATGCCGGCTTGTCGTGAATCTTGCCTTCCGCGGTTGCGATTCGCTGAAAGACGGCAAGGGACTTCTCCTTGACCCAGGGTGACAGCTGGCTGGTCTGAATCAGTTTTCGAATCTCAGCATGGGTGCGTCCATGGACATGTTCATGATCGTGGTCATCCGCATGCGCATGCTCGTGACCGTGGCCGTGACCGTGATGGTGGTGGCCATGGCCGTGCTCGTGTGTGGCATGGGACTCATGAGAGTGGGCGTGAGCAGCATTCTCTGGATCGCCTTCGATGTGGACGTCGAACTTGCTTCCCGCGATCGCACCTCGTTCCCCTTTTCCGACATGCAAATGATAGCCAGACAGGTCCAGTTTCCTAAGCTCGTCCTCCAACAGGCGCACATCCACGCCGAGATCGATCATCGCGCCTATGAACATGTCGCCACTGATCCCGCTGAAGATGTCGAGGTATAGAGTTCTCATGGAAAGAAGGCCTGACTGAGGGGTTTATTCGCCTGCTGCGAGAGAGTTGATCTGACTTGCAGCGTAGCCTGCTCCAAAACCGTTGTTGATGTTCACGACAGTCAGGCCGCTGCTGCAGCTGTTCAACATTGCCAGGAGTGCGGTCACACCCCGGAAGCTGGCCCCGTAGCCCACGTCGGTGGGAACAGCGATCACGGGGCGGCTGACCAGTCCAGCCACGACACTCGGCAGCGCTCCTTCCATCCCTGCGACGGCGATCACCACGTTGGCTTTCTGGATCTCGTCCAGCTGCCGTAACAGTCGGTGAAGCCCTGCCACCCCGACGTCGTAGACTCGTTTTACGGTGTTGCCCATGAAGTCAGCCGTGACCGCCGCTTCCTCCGCCACAGGATAGTCGCTGGTTCCAGCGCACAGGACAGCGACCGTGCCCGGACGCTTCTTCAAGGGAACCCGTTCCACAGTCACGCAGCGCGCCGCCTCGTGCACCCGCGCTTTTGGGAATACCCGGCGCAGGGCGCGGATATGTTCGATGCCAACCCGGGTCGCCATCACCCGTTTCTCGGAGCTGGCCAGTTTTCTAGCGATGGCCGCCGTCTGCGCCGGAGTTTTGCCCTCGGCGAAAATGATCTCAGGACAGTTCTTTCGCAGGCTGCGATGCAGGTCCACCTGAGCGAATCCCAGATCCGCAACAGGAGCCGCCTGGAACGCGCGCAGGACGGCATCGCGATCAGCTTTTCCATCGCGGAATTTTTCCAAAAGCTGAACTGCTTCAGTCGTTGTCATCAGCGGGATGATTGAAGGTTCGTCGGGCCAAAGTCACGTCGTCATCGGCGAAACGACTTCGAGAAATCGTCAGATTGAATCTCCACCACCGTTTTCTGGTGTTTGGATTCCGCGATCAACCTCTGAAGGCGCTGTTCATAGACGGAAGAGTCCATGGGGAGGCTGACCGTGGTGTCATCCAGTGCTGACAGGAGCATCCCATTGGCGAGCTCCACGGAGCCCACGCCATCCTCCCCGGGGGCGATCAACGGTTTTCCGTCCCGTATGGCTTCGGCGAAGTTCTGCATGATCGAGGCATGTTGTGCGGGTGTGTTCGAAAACGGGATGTCTGCGGTCCAGAACTCCGGTTTGGCAAAGCCACTCTTGGAAGTCCTGCTGAATTCCAACATGTCCGACTCATTACGCAGAAAGGAAATCCTGTCGTTCTCGAGCACCAGGCGGCCGCGGGTGCCGGTGATCTCCAGCCGGTTGGTTCCGGGAGCTTCCCCGGTCGTGGTAATGAATACTCCGGTGCATCCATCCGGCCACTCCATATAGGCCGTCACCTCATCCTCCACCTCGATGTTGTGAGAGCCTCCGAGCTTGCAAAATGCCCTGACCCGCGCGGGTTGACCGAACAGCCAGTGAACCGTGTCGAGATTGTGAAGTGCCTGGTTGAGCAAGACTCCGCCACCCTCTCCCTTCCAGGTGGCGCGCCATCCACCGCTGGAGTAGTAGGCATCCGTCCGGAACCAGTCGGTGTTGATCCAGTTCATGCGCGTGATCCGCCCGAGCTCTCCCGATTTCATGAGCTGTCGAATACGGAGATACCTGGGCTCGGATCGCAGCTGGAACATCGCACCGAACACCTGCTTGGGATGAGCCCTGGCCGCGGAGATCAGCCTTTCTGCATCGGCCTTATGTGCGGAGATGGGTTTCTCCACCATGATGTGGAGGCCGGCTTCCAGAGCGGCGATCCCCAGAGTGGTGTGTTGGTAATGAGGCGTTGCGATGATGACCGCTTCCACCTCCCCGGAGCTGATCAGGAGCTCGGGACGTGAGTAAGCCCTCAGGTTTTTGTAGCTTTCGAGTTTGGAGGGGTTTGAACTGCAAACGGCCGTGAGCTCGACACCGGGAGCTTGCCGGGCCAGCAAGTAACCGGCGTGGTGCCGACCGATGTTTCCCATGCCAATGATTCCGACGCGAACGGGCTGCATGAGGCGGGAGCATGCCGTCGAGGCTGCTCCGGGGGCAATCCAATCCCGCACGGTCCCCTCGACCCGGACGCGTCTTCGTTGCCCTAGTCTTTGGCTAGAACGACGATTCGGTTGGTGTTGGTGCCTTTGCCATTGTTGTCAACACCCCAGCAGTTGGCCGTCTTGGTAAACTCCTGGTCGTTGATCAACACCAGTTCGGCCCGGAGCCCGGCATCCATGGCGCAGGGGGTCACCGATTCCTCCAGCCTCGTCTTGCCGCCCTGCACCTCACCGACTTCAAAGGCGATCCTGCCCTCCGGCTTCAACACCCGGCGCAACTCGCCCAACACCTCTGTCATCACCCGGCGCCATTCTTTCAGGCTGCCTGTGAAAGTGATGCCGAGCTTCTGCGCATCAAAGCCGATGAACCAGCAACGGAGCCAGTTGTCCTCCGCATACTGAATCACGTTGAGGAAGGGTGGGGAAGTCACCACGAGGTCGATCGAATTGGAGGCAATCTTGGGAGTGGACGAACAGGGAGCCGTGATGAACAGGGCTTGATCCCGAACTGCGGCGAGGTTTTCCAGCGCCGGACCTTGCACATCTCCAAGCAGCTGACGCGATTTCTTGAGGATGATCGCCACAAGATCCTTGGGTCCCGGGGTCTGGTTCCGCTTTTCGTTGATGCGTTTTTGTGACGCGATCGACGCAGATTGGTTGGGGGGCAGGCTGTACACCGAAAAAAAGCCCGGGGAATGACCCGTGAGACGGTTCAAGCAGACCATTCGAATCCAATCATCCACGGAATCAAACGTGCCGGTGCTTTCACGCTCGAGGAAATACTCCTTCAGGGCGGTCAGCTGGCTGAGAACTGTCGGATGATAGAAAACAAGCAGGTCCTCCCA
>VHDG01000364.1 GCA_016871475.1 Verrucomicrobiota bacterium | reverse complement strand
GGAGTTCTTTGTGCGTTCACCTCCCTCAATCACGATGGGTGGGCACACGAGGGTAAGCCCTTTTCCACAGTGGTTGAAATAGGCCTCGATGGAGGAAAGGAGATGAGCTTGAGCTTGAGAGAGCGCCTCATCGACGATGACCAGGATCTTGCGGTCGGCCTGGGTGTCGCCGTCGCGAAGGATTTCGCGGAGCAAGCCGTTGCCGCGGCGGAACACTTCCCTTGTGAAGTGGATCTGGTGTCGCCAGGAGACCTGTATGGATCTTTCAATACGCTTCATCGGACAGGCCTGGGAGTTTCCATATCCGCGGAGCGTTTGCCAACATGGAACCCTTTGGTTGTTCGCCAGGGTTCGAACCTGCCGTCCAGCCAGTATGAAGGGTTGCTCACGGAGATGATTGAGGGCATAAAGACCGCTGCGATGACACGTTCTACGCTTGAAGCTGCGCATGGGAGCCCCGCCGTCTCTGTTTTGACCAGGGAGCAGACCATCCGCGCTTTTAGATGGATGCTCCTGGCGCGATTGCTGGACGACAAGTTCGCCAGCCTGTATCGGGCCGGGAAGATTCATGGCGGAGTGTTCCTCGGCCGGGGTCAGGAGGCACTCAGTGTCGCAATCGGCATGCATCTTCGCGAGGGCGATGTCTTTGCCCCGCTTATTCGTGATCTCGCAGGACGACTGGCTTTCGGTGAGTCGGTGCTTGATGCCGTCCGGACCTATGTAGGGTCGCCTCTGGGCCCGATGCGGGGTCGCGAGGGCAATGTTCACAGGGGTAACCCGCGCCAGGGACTCCTTCCGATGATATCCCATCTCGGAGCCATGATCTCCGTGGTCAACGGTGCTTTGATGGCTCGTCGCATGCTGGGGCGCGCTGGATGCGTGGGCGCGACTTGCATTGGCGATGGAGGAACATCGACGGGGGCCTTTCACGAGGCCCTGAATCAGGCAGCGGTGGAAAACCTGCCTTTGATTCTCGTTGTGGCGAACAACCAATACGCCTACTCCACGCCTGTCTCCCGTCAGTTTGCCTGTCATTCGCTGGCGCAGAAGGCGGCGGGCTACGGAGTTCAGGCGCACGAACTGGACGGAACGAGCCTTCCAGACAGCCTTCGGGTTCTCGGTGAGGCCGTTCGTGCTGCACGCCAGGGTGGAGGTCCCCAGTTGGTGGTGGGATCGTTATTGCGTTTGTGCGGACATGGGGAACACGACGACGCCGGTTATATCGATTCACGGTTGAAGCTTTCGAGTCTCGGACGGGACTGCTTGCAGGTTGCGGAGATGGGCTTGATCGAGCATGGGTGGGCGGATGCAGCGCGGTTAAAGGAATGGCGTCTGGAGTGTCAGCATGAGATCGATGAGGCCGTGGCAACGGCCCAGCGCGAAGGCAGCCCTGATCCATCGATGGAGTCGTGGACCGCCCTGGCCACCGTTCGTTTGCAGGAAACACATCCGGCCTCATGAGTGTCACCTATCTCGAAGCCATCCGTGCGGCACAAGCGCGCGCCCTGGCACAAGATCCTCGCGTTTATATCTACGGTCAGGATGTCGGCGCATTTGGCGGCGCTTTCAAGGCCACAAAGAATCTGGCAGCCGAGTTTCCAGGCCGGGTGATGGATGCCCCGATCAGCGAGGACGCGATGGTGGGATCCGCTGTGGGCGCGGCCATCGAGGGGATGCGTCCGATCATGGAGATGCAATTTGCCGACTTTTCCACGGCGGGGTTCAACCAGATTATCAACCAGGCGGCCACGCTTCATTGGAGGACGCAGACTCCCTGTCCGATCGTGGTCCGGCTTCCCTGCGGGGGCACTTCCGGCAGCGGAGCTTTTCACAGCCAGTGCATGGAAGCGCTCTATGCTCACTATCCAGGGCTGGTGGTGATGACTCCGGCGACCGTCGAGGATGCCTACAGCATGCTGCTTGAAGCCGTGGCCATCGATGACCCGGTGATTTTTTGCGAACACAAGTATTTGTATTATCACCTGAAAGCTGAGCGCCTGCCCGAGGAGGCGCTTCCTGTGGGAAGAGCCAGGATCGCGCGAGCAGGGCGCGACCTGACGCTTGTGACTTACAGCGCGATGGTCCATGAGGCTTTGGAAACCGCAGGGGAGCTGTTATCCGAAGGTTACGAGGTGGAGGTCGTTGACCTTCGTTCGGTCAAGCCCATCGACACGGATACGGTCATTGCATCTGTGGCGCGGACGGGAAGGCTGCTGTGCGTGGGTGAGGCGTTTCCCTGGGGTGGGGTGACGGCTGAAGTCATTGCTAGGGTGGCTGCCGAAGGGTTCGAACTGCTGGATGCGCCTCCACGTCGTTTGAACGCCAAAGACACTCCCGTGCCCTATCACCCCGCGCTGTGGGCAGCTCATCGCCCGACCGCCCCCGTGATTGCTGCAGCCGCTCGCGAAGTATTGAGGTCTTGAAGACAAAAAAAGGCCCTGGAGGCGCGAGCCAACAGGGCCATTTGTTTTCAATTTCAGCAGGTGAGTTCTTCTCTAGGCTGGATTCTCCTGGGCCCAATCACTGAGCCGAATGAACTCCCGGACTTTGCGGCGCTCATACCGATGCTTGTGCGCCTTGGCTGGCCGGTCATCAGCCTTACGGAACGGATGCTTGGAGCTCCGAACAATGTCGGAGATGACGTCTAGGGACTTGGTCATATAGGACTCTATCCTTTCTCGTATTTGAACATAGCTTGAGCGATGCCAAACCTGCGGAGACGATTGGGTGGAATCCTCGAGCGGAGGAGTGTAGGCCTGCATGAACAAGCAAATGTTCATAAATCGGGATAGTGCACGCTCACACGACGACGTCAAGCACTTATTTTGAAAATGACCGCCTGCCCAGCAACCCAGGCTTTGCTGCCAACTCTTGGGACATCGTCTTCACCCATTCCCCAATAGCGCCTTTCTGGGCTGAAACGCCCACAAATGAAGGGTTCCAAGCGGTCCCGACAAGCCCCCGCCCAAGTCTTCGAAAACAACCCGCCCAACTCCCCTGCTGCTGGGATGACCCAGCATCCGCTTGCAACGATCACCGGAAATCTTTTGCTGGGTGGCTGTCTGCGCGAGGGTCGAAGCGGCAGTTCGTTGGACGGGTCCCTTGTATACCCTTGCGCTGAAAGCGGAGCGGTCTCACTCCGCTCGGGTTGGCCAAAAACCGATCCCTTGGTCAAATCACGACAGTTCAGACCTTTGGAGAATCGGATTCATGGATCCCATATTTCCCTTTCAAGCAGTGATTTACAGGCGGTTCAACCTGGGTTGCCGACGCTGGCAAGGGGGATGCTACTCGTCAGTGCCGCAATTCAATGAACAAATTGATGCACCTCATATCGGCTGCGATGGGACGCCCGTTGGCGCACCGGATCGACACCGACTCGAACCCGACGGTGCGGTGGCTGAAGTCAGCAACATCCGAACAAACGACCGCATGAAAAAAATCGAAGCAATCATCAAACCGTTCAAGTTGGAGGAAGTGAAGGACGCTCTGAGCGACGTGGGAATCGAGGGAATGACCGTGACGGAGGTGAAAGGATTCGGTCGTCAGAAAGGCCATACCGAGATCTATCGTGGCAGCGAGTACACCGTGGACTTCCTCCCCAAGATCAAACTGGAACTGGTGATTGGCGATGCGCAGGTGACCGCTGCTGTCGGAGCCATCATCAAGGCAGCGAAGACCGGTAAAATCGGCGATGGAAAGATCTTCGTTTCCACCGTCGAAGAGGCTGTTCGAATCCGCACTGAGGAGAAAGGCGAAGCAGCTGTCTAGAAGCCGGCCATCGAATCTTCCGAACCTCTTTCAAGAAAACCATCAACTATGAAAAAAGCATTCTACCTACTGCTCCTTATTGCGACAGCCCTGCTCTCCGGTTCCGGCCTGGGAGCGGCCGATGCGACACCTCCGACCGTCGAGGACCGGCTTGCGGACCTGGAGGCATATGTCAACAACACTGCCCGGCAGACCAACGCGCCATCGAATATCGGCGGGCCTGGACCCGGTCACAACGCGTGGCAGATGACAGCCACCGCTTTGGTGTTGTTCATGACTCTCCCCGGGCTGGCTCTTTTCTACGGCGGACTGGTACGTCGCAAGAATGTGCTGTCGGTTCTGGCCCAATGCATGGGAATCGCCTGCATGGTCACTATTCTATGGTGGCTGGCCGGCTATTCATTGTCATTCTCCGGCTCAGGGGCGTTTATCGGGGATTTCGCCGCCGCAATGTTCAACGGGCTTGAAGGCGGGAAGGTGGGAGCGGGGTACTATTGGATCAGCGACCTGATGTGGGCCATGTTCCAGCTCACTTTCGCGATCATTACTCCTGCTCTGATCGTGGGGGCGATTGCCGAGCGTATGAAGTTTTCCGCGGTCCTCCTGTTCGTGGCGATCTGGATGTTTGCTGTCTATTTCCCCCTGGCTCACATGGTGTGGTCCACTTCCGGTTTCATGTGCGGAGCGTTGAATCCTAACGCGGCGATCAAGGCGTTGGACTTCGCCGGCGGCACCGTCGTGCATATGAGCTCCGGCTGGAGCGCGCTGGTGCTTTGCATCATCCTCGGCAAACGCCGCGGCTACGGCCGCCAGCCCATGCCCCCGCACAGCATGGTGCTTTGCATGATCGGCACCGGCATGCTCTGGGTTGGCTGGTACGGTTTCAACGCCGGTTCTGCTCTCGGCGCGGATGGGATTGCCTCCAACGCCTTCACAACGACAACCCTTGCTGCTGCGACAGCCGGTTTCGTCTGGGCCGTGACTGAGTGGATTCTACGGGGCAAACCGAGTGTTCTCGGTTTCTGCTCAGGAATCGTGGCAGGCCTGGTCGTGGTCACCCCCGCTTGCGGGTTCATCAACAGCACCGGTGCCATGATCATCGGAGTGGTGGCTGGAATCGTGCCCTACATCGCTGTTGCGAAGCTCAAGGCTTGGTTGGGATACGATGACGCTTTGGATACCTTCGGCATCCATGGCGTG
>VHDG01000363.1 GCA_016871475.1 Verrucomicrobiota bacterium | reverse complement strand
GCCAGACTGCGTGTGTTCCTCCTGCCCTTGTTCATATGGACGCTGGCGGGGACGTGCAGTGCCGCTGAACCGGTGTCCATGGCAGTCCCCGATCCGGATTTCATCTTTGAACAAAAGGTCATGATCCCGATGCGCGATGGGGTCAGGCTGTCTGCCAACATCTTTCGTCCCCGGGGAGAAGGCCGGCACCCGGTGATTCTCCTGCGTTCCCCGTACGGCATTCCTGACGCCAAATGGGGGGATGCCCGGCGCTACGTCCCACGTGGCTATGCGATGGTCGCCCAGGATTGCCGAGGACGCGGTGGATCAGAGGGCACATGGGATCCGTTTCGCCACGATCCCGATGACGGCCGGGACACCCAGGACTGGATCGGGAAAAAAGAGTGGTGCAATGGCAGTATTGGAACATCCGGGGGATCCTACGTGGGATGGACGCAATGGGCGTCTGCGGCAGATCCAAGCCCTTACCTCAAAGCCATGGTCCCGGTGGTGCCTTTCGCCGAGGTGTATGATGACATCGTGTTTCCAGGGGGTGCCTTCCAGCTGGCGCTCGCCATGGGTTGGGGAAGTTCAGTCGCCGGAATCATCCTACCCCCCGACAAGCTTCAGAAGGCTTACCGCCATCTCCCCCTCAAGACCTTCGGAGATCAGTTCGAGAAGAAGGTCCCCTACCTTAATGAGTGGGGCCGGCATGGGGCTTACGCAGGCTATTGGGAACAACGCGGCATCCGACGCAACTACTCCCGGGTCAGCGTTCCCGCCCTCAACATCGGAGGCTGGTACGATATTTTCTCAAAGGCCACGGTGGACATGACGGATCGAGTCCGCGACACAAGTCATGACAGGCATGGACGTCGCAACCAATGTGTGATCATGGGACCTTGGGCACACGGGGTCGGGGTCCGGAAGGTGGGGGAGCTCGATTTCGGAGAAGCGGCGTCTGCCTTGAAGATTGGAGAGCTGCAGTTCCAGTGGTTTGAGTATTGGTTGCGTGGGCAGGAGACCGGGGTGCAGGACTGGCCTGCGTTTCAGTTGTTTGTGATGGGGGAGAATCTCTGGCGTGCGGAGAATGAATGGCCCCTGAAACGGACGGTCTTCACTCGTTATTACCTGGGAGGTAAAAACGCCAACTCCAGGTCCGGAGGCGGCACCCTCTCCACCCAGGGATCCCAGGAACCAGCGAACGACCGTTTCAGCTACGATCCCGAGAACCCGGTGCCATCGCATGGAGGGAATAATCTGGTCGGGGCCTCAGCCGGGCCCATGGACCAGTCTTCCGTGGAAGACCGCGAGGATGTTCTGGTTTATACGACCGAAGTCCTGGAGGAGGATGTTGAAGTCACAGGCCCGATCAAACTGATCCTTCACGCGGCTTCGAGCGCGCGGGACACGGACTTCACAGGAAAACTGGTGGACGTGCATCCAGACGGGAAAGCCTTCAACCTGTGCGAGGGCATTCAACGCGCCCGGTGGCGCAAGGGGTTTGACAAGGAAAGGTTTCTGGAACCCGGGGTCGTCGAGGAATACGAGGTCGATCTATGGGTGACGAGCAATCTCTTCAAGAAGGGCCACCGCATCCGGCTCGAAGTGTCGAGCAGCAACTTTCCGAGGTTTGATCGGAATGCGAACTCTGGAAAACCATTTGGGGAGGACGAACAGCTCTTCAAAGCGGAACAAACGATCCATCATGGAGGCAGTCGCGCCTCCCATCTCCTGCTACCCGTCATTCCTCGCAAAGGCTGAGGCTCATCAAGCCTGACGTGCCCTGAGAGCGACGTGCGGGTCGATCAAGCGGTTCTTCGTTGGAAGACGGAGGATGTGTCCGCGAGGTTCAGCAACGAGAGATCAACCCCTTCACCTGGAGCTCGTTTGGTGGCGGCCTCAAGCTGTGAGGCGACTTGTTTGATTGTCGCAGCGGCATAGTACTTTACCACGCCTACGCTCAGCCCGGCCCGGAACAGGATCGCGAGCAGAGAAAAGTCATCGATGTTGCAAACCAGCAGACTGCTTTGTTCACCTTGTTGGTAAAGGCTTGTGAAGTTCGGCTCGTTGACCAGACCTGCGATCGTCTGCGTGGCCGCAAACGAACCTGCCGCCAGCGCGGCAAGGGTCACGCTGTCCACCCCGGGGGCATCGCCGCGTTGGGAAATAAGAAATCCGCCTTTGTCGATGATCAGCGCGGTGGTTGACTCCGTGCTGCGGATCAGTGTGTCGAGGGCACGATTGATCACCGCGATGTCTTCCTCGATGAGTTGTGGGAGGGTGGGCATATCAGGCAACGCGCCGCTGGCTCTCGTTGATGAATTTATGCAGGAGCATGCGGGTGATCATGTTCAGCGTCTCAAACACACCCTGGCAGCTGCTCGCTGCCGCTGTGAATGAAGGCGCCTGCGTCTCCCGATTGTTCAGCAGATACTCGAGATACTCAACCGGGGCGGCGGTGGGAAGGTCCCGTTTATTGTACTGAAGCACGTAAGGGATCTCTGAGAGGCTCAGGTTCAAGCTCTTCAGGTTGTCCTCGAGATTGGCGAAGCTTTGAACGTTGTCGGGCATTTTCTCATATTGGGAGTCGGCCACGAACACGATGCCATCCACGCCACGAAGGACCAGCTGTCGGGTGGTGTTGTAAATCACCTGACCGGGAACCGTGTAGAGCTGGAACTTCGTCTTATAGCCTTTGATCGCGACAGCCTCGATGGGCAGGAAATCAAAGAAGAGCGTACGGTCAGAGCTTGTGGCAAGTGACACGAGCTTGCCTTTGCTGCCCTGGGCCGTCTGGACGTTGTTGTGCACCTGGACCAGGTTGGTCGTCTTCCCGCCCAGCGCGGGACCGTAATAGACGATCTTTACCTGAAGTTCCTTGGTCGCCTGATTAATAATGGCCATAGAAAAATCGCTTCTTCCTCTATCTTATTCGGACGGGTTGCAGGATGGCTTTACTGACTATGGCGGCGAAGTTCATCCGCCACCATGGCAACGGCCTGCAAGTTTGCGGCTATCTCCTGTCCTGGAGTAAGTACGACCGCGAAATAAATGATCCCCACCTGGTAGATATGGAGGGTTCCACTCTGAGTATCGAGCGACACATGCTGCAGGTCGCCCGCTTCAAGTTCCTTCATGTAATCCGCCAGACGGCTATGAATCTGGGGGAGAAAGGCAGCGGTGGCTTCCGGACGCCACGGTGCTTTGAGTTGTGCAGCCACCAAAAGTCCGTCACGCATCGCAACGACGGCTCCGTCAACTCCACGGATCCTCGACGTGTTCTGCACAATTTCCTGAGGGCTCCAGTTCGTTTTCCCGGGCTGCCCGAAGAGCTCTCCCAGATCTGCTGGACGCTTTTTAAGGAATTGGGTTGTGGAAAACCCGTGCGACGGATTGATCGGCGCTGGCTCGGCCTTCGGACCATGCACAGGCGGCGGAGCGGGCACTGAAAAAGCCGGGGGCGTTGCCTCTGCCGGAGCCGGGGGAACAGGGGGACCTGCGGTGAAAAGATCCGGAATCTCCGACCCCATCTCCACTTTGCGGTTGCTTCTCTCTCCACGAGTCTGTTGCAGGAACAGGGGTGCAACCACCTTCAGCGGAAGTGAGACCACTTTCTCACCATGTTCGGCCGCCAGGCCGGCGGGGAGAGGAGGAACGATCCATTCGCGAAGCGTCTTCCAGGCAAACTCCAGTTTGCCGCTTTTCAGACCCCGATCCGCTTCCTCAACCGGCAGCTGCAGCTTGGGTCCCGCCAGACGGGCTTTCGCAACGGCAGTTCGCAACCAGTCAGGCCATGCCTCATCGACCATCGCCAACGGGATCGAAAGCGAAGACCCACCTGATGCCGGAGCGCCGGCTGTCTGTTCACCCGGGGATGAGTTGCTGTGTGCTTCAACCTGCCCTGGAACAGCGGACTGGAACAGGTCAGGAATCGTGGGATCCACCGTCACCGCTCTTGGAGCGGCCATCTTCATGGCAGCCACAAACGCCGGTGCGACAGCCGGAAGGGGCAGGTCGAGCAGAACCCCGCCATGAGGCGAAGGAGCTGGGGAAGTCTTGGCTTTCGGATCTTTCACGTAGCTCAGGAGCGCAGACCAGGTGAACTGAACGCGGCCTTTCTTCAACGCCTCTGAAACCTCCGCAGCGGGAAGAGCCACTGACAGGCTCGTGATACCCCGGGCTGTGATCTCGGCTTGAATCGGTTGGGGCCAACCGTTCCGAAGGACCGAGATGGGGACATTCACCGTCGCCGCGGTGGCGGCAGGAACAACACCCGGTTTCTGGGTGCCTGCAGCTGATGGACTCGGACCTCGTGCGGAAACCGCTGCATGTCCGGCACTGCCGGCCTTGTTGGCTGGGAGCGCTGGACCGGTGGAGGTCAGCGCAGCCTTGATCGGAGCGGGAGCCGGTTTGGGAACGCCGGTGGACGCCGCTGACTGAGCGCCCGGTTTCATCGAGGCGAGCAAGCTTGGCGCAGCGATCGGCTTGGTCACCGGTGGAACAGGCTCAGGCGTCGGGGGTGGAGTCGGTGCGGCAGCTGTGGGGCGTAGAGGGACAGGAGCGCGGGCGGACGGCGGATTCTGTGCCACGGAAGGGGAAGCGGGCTGCGACGTTCTTGCCGCCGGCTGGGCAGGCTTTGCAGGGCCACCCGTGGCAGGGGAGGCAACTTTGGCAGCGGACTCCGCGGAAGCCACCGGCCGGGAAGCAGGAGGGGTCCCTGATCCCTTGGCTTTGGATGTGAACAAGCCGGTCACTTCTTCCGGCACAACATGGATCTTCTGACCATTACGTCGGGCGAAAGCGGAGGGGGATACCTGGGGCAGGATCTCGTTGAGCGGGAGATCGACCAGGCGGCCGTCTTCAGCGGCAGGACAGGAGAAAAAGCCCGGGGGAGCGAGTTTGCGAATCTCACCGAAGGGTAAACGGATGGAGCCCTGGGCGAGTTGTTCCAGAATGGGATGCTCATCGAACAATAGCTGGGCAGACGCCGC
>VHDG01000362.1 GCA_016871475.1 Verrucomicrobiota bacterium | reverse complement strand
AGGATGTGACCCAGGCCGTGTTCGTGATCCTCGCACGCAAGGCCCCCAGTTTGAAACAGGATGTAGTCCTGGCGGGATGGCTGCATCAAACCACCCTCTATGCCGCCTCCAATGCGCAACGCTCGGAACACCGAAGGCGCGCCTGCGAGAAGAACTTCATGCGGCAGGAGTTCTCAAACTCTGAAGACACGGCATCCGAAGCGGGTGACTCCGAGATCTTCCCTCTCCTGGATGACGCTCTTTCTGACCTCAAACCCCAGGATCGGGATGCCCTCGTGATGCACTACCTCGAGGGGCGACCACTCAGGGAGGTTGGAGCCGCGCTTGGGGCCAGCGAGGATGCCGCTCAAAAACGCGTCAGTCGGGCTTTGGAAAAACTCCGGCTGAGGCTGCAGCGTCGCGGCTTGCCGGTCAGCTCGCTGATCCTTCTGGGTGCCCTGCACAGTTCCTCCGCGCAAGCGGCCCCCGCCACCCTCGTCGCCTCAATTCCAGGCGCGTTGGCCGCAGTCGACAGTCCAGCATCGATCATCATCCAGGAAATCACACAACACACCCTCACTGCCATGGCTATCACCAAAACAAAAACCATTGTCGTCTCTGCCGTCGCAAGCGCCGTACTCCTCTTGGGCGGCGGATTCGCAGCCTGGAACTTTCTGGGGCAAAAACCACCGCCACCCGGCGCGCTCGCCGGATCGTGGGAAGGCTCCCTCTCAGTCGGGGAGGCTCGGTTGCGATTGGTCACACATCTCACGTCATCGACCCGCGGCGGTTACGTCGGAAAGTTCGACAGCGTGGACCAAGGCGCCATGGGAATCGACGTGGCCTCCGTGAACATCAAGGGACGTCAGATCAAGCTGTCCCTTCCGCAGTTCGGAGCAGAGTTCAAAGGCCGCATCGCAGCCGACAACAAGACCTGGGAGGGGCAATGGGCGCAGCTGGGCAATCAAATGCCGATGGTTTTTGCGAAGACCGATCGTCCCACTGTGGCAGCCCAGGCATTGCCCGCATCCCAGTATTCGCGACGACGCGACTACGATTTCCAAGGACGCTGGCAAGGTGAACTCCTCGTGAACAAAGTGGTCCTGCGACTGCGATTCAACCTGCATGACGAACCGGGCGTGGGTTTGAAGGGAACACTCGACAGCATCGACCAGGGAGTTCGAAACATGCCGGTCACAAAGATTGAGACGCAAGGGTCCAACATTGTGATGCGTTTGGAAGGAATCGGTGGAGTATTTGAAGGCGAGGTCGACAAAGCAGCCAACCTGCTGGTGGGCGAGTGGAAGCAGGGAGGCATGACCCTGGAGCTTGATCTTGATCGTCTTGAGGAAGACGCGACAGAAGGCAAAGCGATCGCCGGCACGGCGAATTCCAAGCCTCATCAACTGGCGGGGAAATGGATCGGCACGTTGGATGCGGGAGCTGCGAAACTACGGCTCAGACTTCACCTGAAAGGCAACGAGGCGGGTTCGTTGGAAGCGATGTTGGACAGCATCGATCAGGGAGCCACCGAGATCCCGGCGAATTCATCGGTTTGGAGTCCCGATGCCAAGGAACTTCGATGCGAGTGGCGGGCGATGGGAGCCCGATTCACAGGCAAGCTGGAGAAGGGCGAGCTTGTAGGAGAGTGGAAGCAAGGTCCGAAGGGCCTGCCGCTACGACTCACGCGAGAGCCGTGAGGACTGAAGTATAGCCCGGCAAAAAATCCTTCGTCGGGCTGCCGTGAGATTCGATCGCCTACTGCCCCGACAGCTCCACAACGCGATAGAGACGGAGGGGCGTGTTTGTTGCGGCTCGGTCAATGAACTGAAGCCCGCCAGACCTTCCGGAAACGCGATCCAATTCCACCCAGGGCTGGCCTGCACTCCGGGCAGCCTCAATGGCATAGAGACGATCTCGTCGCGTGCTGAAGTTTAGGACTGCACCCGATTGGCGACTATAATGAGCGATACTCACGAACGGGTGGTGCTGTTCCCGCCGAGGCCGGTAGACCCGCGCACGGCGAATCATGGGGGCGTTGAGTAGAGGAATGCCTAGGTCAATTCCCTGGAACCAGGCAGTTCCTGGAGCTGTAGCCTCGTAGGTAACTGTATACAGAATCCCATCTCCGACGAGCGGTGTTGACCCCGGGTCTCGTATTGACCAAAGGGTTGCCCCCATGCACGAGACTCGATGGATCAATGGTCCTGAACCCCACATGAGCATCCCACCGTCTGCCAGAAGTGCGAGCACAGCCCCGTGGAACGCCGCAGGTATCTCGTAAGGCTCTTCATCGAGGTCGAACAGGGGTAGGCTATGGCCGGAGCTCCACGTGAAACCTGACTCGGGAAATCCACCCGCTGATAATCGAGAGTATGTTCCTCCGATTCCAATGTGCAGGGGGGAAACATAGACGCCGCCGTCCGAGGTTGGGATGAGAGCATGCCAGCTACCGCCTTGAGTCACCCATAGGAACCTCCCATCGATGTCAAACTTGGCCACTTTGTATTCAGAGTATGTGATCTTGGAGAACTCGAGATTCACGAATATCCCGCCGTCTGGAGCAAGGATTGGCCCTCTCATGCCCCCTCGCTGACTGAATGGAATTTTGTGTCGAAATAATCGGACCTTGTTGGAATCCCATTTTGTCAGCCAGCAGTATCCATTCGCGCTGGAACCCAGAACGATGTCCCCGGCTGGACTGAAGGAGAAAAGCGCGGTTTTCTTCTCGGCCTGATCAAGACCCAGATCGAGCCCGTCCTGTGAACCGAGATCGTTCAACCATCGCAGGACCCCTGCGTTCTGATCGTAAACGTAGCTCCGTCCGGCGAGGCGCGCGATCGGCCAGCCGGAAAGTGGCACCTCGGCAATCTGCGGAGCTAAACCTTGCCCGCTTCGAAGCTCCCAGGTCCGATAGACATCAGGGGAGTGCGTAGTTTGAAGCAAAACGACCCCTGCATCCTCGTCCACGAAAGACGAGGAACTGAGGCCCTGAGGAGCTTTGATCTTCCAAAGCACGGACCCGCCTGAGGCTGCAACGGAGCGTGATGTGAAGGCGAATCCGCTTCCGAGGATTGCACAACATAAGAGACGCAGAGTCGATCTGAGCATGGCAGAACTCTCGGGAATGAAGGCACGAAAGGTCAAGGCATCCCCTCAATCGCCCCCTCCTCCGAAGATCTCCGCCTCAGTCCGAGTCCGAGTCCGAGTCCGAGTCGAGGTACACGATGGCAAACTCCTGCTTCGAACCCTCGGGCCATATCACGGTCAACTCCTCGCCCTCGACATCACGCAACGCCGCGGTCACTCCATCACACTGGCTCGTGCTCTGAAGCATCGTTGGAGCGACGACATTGTTTACTACAACCCATCTTGGACGCTACCGGCGCTCTCGGAAAGCCGCCTCCACAGCGCCGAGAATTCTGGGATCTGCCAGGAGGGCGATGTTTCCGACCAACTGCGGATCCTCACCACCCATCGCCATCCCCTCGACCATTTGCGAGATGACGCGACCAATATACTGAACCACCCAGTCAAGCTGGAGCTCGCTGCGATGACACTCGCTAAATCAGCAAGCTCATCAAACAAGTGTTCGGTATCCGATGGCATCGTCCACCTCTGTGCAGTTGCTGTTCAACCACGGGTGTTGTTGCTGATTGCGCAGCAATACACCCTTCAGGGTTGGGCTGCATCACCGAACACGTCCCATTCTGCTTACTGGCGCGTAGCAAAATGAAATCCGCCCCAAAATGCTCTTGGCAGGCAAGCAACCCCAAAATCGACTGTCGAAACTGTTGATCGAATTGTCTCCGAGAACGAAATACTGGCCGTCAGGGACCGTGAGGTTCGTGTGTGCCGCCATGCCCGATGGTCCGGGGGGAAGCTGATAGGTAATCTCCCCGAGAGCGTTGCCCAGGACGATGTGTCTTTCGTTGATGTAGAGCTTGCCGTCTGCAAGGCGCAACCGATCGCCGGGCTCTCCTGCAACTCGACTCACAAACACCGCGGCGGACGGCAACATGGCGATGCCATCTGTCTTAAACACGACGGCCGCCAACGCGGCTCTAAGAATTACGAGCGAGATGTGTCGTTTCATCGATGAGGTGGGCTGCTGCCGAACGTTGCTGCTCAGGGACGCGCCGGTATGGACGCTCAACCTGGAAACTCGAGGCTATCGGCGCGTTCACTGGAGTAGAATTGTTAGGTCCTTCCATCAAGAGCGTACCAATGATCGTAATCCATGTCTTCTTCGCGCTCACCGTTGTCGGGGACTACCAGCCTGTAATCGCCACGGAAGATGAACGTCGCCGAGCCATCGGCACCCTCGTCAAACTGCTCAAGGACCGTATCGCGCAACGGCTCGAACAATGTGCACCACTCGCGGAATGAATCTTCTGTGTCCTCGGAGTAATCTTCTGATGCAGCAATCTCGTCCCAACCGCAGGAGAGAACCCAGGGCGGATCAATCCAAATGTAACGTCCCTTCTTGTCCTCAGCGTCGACGCGAAACCGGATCGAGTTCGTGGCCAAGGTCGCAAAACAACGACGACCACGGAAACTGAGAACAAGTTCACGGTTTTGGTCGATGTCTCGTTGTGACATGGTTCGGACCTAACGTCCCCACTGAGCCACAGCCCGCCGACCGAGAACCAACTCGGACGAAACCAGGCGTAGAGGAACGGGGATCATGTGAGAAACCTGGAGGCTAAGGGCTGTTGGATCGAGTGGGCTTGCTAGGCCACGTTGTTACCTACTCGCTTCTTGCGTTCCTTGCAGGCTCGAATTTCAACCAAAATCAGCGGCCAAATCCAACCGCCGAACAGAAAGCCGACGCTCCAAGTCGCCTCCGGAAACGTCTGGCTGAGGGTCTGAGCATCCATCGCGCCCCTAAGCCACATCGGTAAGAGCAAACTCCAAAGTACTGCCCACACTACAAAGAGCGCCCAACCATAAACAACGGCTCGGATACGCCAGCCCTGCCTTTCAGAGATGCGCCAAACGAGAACCGTCA
>VHDG01000361.1 GCA_016871475.1 Verrucomicrobiota bacterium | reverse complement strand
TCGAACTTCGGAAACTGGCCAACTCCGAACATGCATTCGCGGCCGATGATGAAGGGGGGCGAGACTTCGGTGTAACCGTGCTGAGCGGTGTGGAGATCCAGGAGCATCTGGATCAACGCTCGTTCCAGCCGGGCTCCCCAGCCCGTGTAGAGCAGAAAACCACTTCCAGACAGTTTTGCCCCACGTTCGAAGTCGATGAGTTTGAGTGCCTGACAAAGGGCGACATGATCCGACGGCTTGAAAGCAAAAGTCGGTTTTTCACCGTGAACACGGATCACCGGATTATCCTCCGCGGATTTTCCGAGGGCTACGGAGCTGTGCGGCAGGTTTGGAAGGCGAATCAGAATCTGGTCCCGGGAGTGCTCGGCTTCGGCAACCTGTTTGTCCAAGGCGGCGATCTTGTCCCCGATGTCCCGGGTTTCAACCTTGCGTGCCTCAGCACCTGCCAGGTCCTTCTTGCCCATCAGAATGCCGATCTCCTTTGAGACCCGGTTTCTGGATGCTTTGAGCTCCTCGACTTCAACGAGCAACTTTCGTCGTTGCTCGTCCAAGCGTAGGACTTCATCGATGCGGGCTTCATCGCCCCCACCGCGAGTGGCAAGGCGTTCTCGCACCAAACCTGGATTGTCACGAATGAGTTTTATGTCTAGCACCGGCGCAGTATATGGAGCTGAAGTCTTCGGGCAACGGGAATTCCCCGACCGGGCGGCGCAGGATATGCCCCGGTGTTTCTGCGCGTCCTGAATGAGCGGACGCACGGCTGGAAATGCTGAGGAGGCGGTGTGCTTGTTGGAACGACGGGTGCCGGACACAGGCACGGTGTCGCGGCACGCCCGTTACTTCAGCCCCGTCAATTCCGCTGCGAACAGTTCCTTCGCGCGGCTTCTCGCATCCGGCAGCGGGATCTCGCCCTTGTCCACCTTGGCCAGGAATCCCTTCTGGGCCTGATAGTCCTTGTTCGTCACCCCGGCCTTGCTCTGCAGCATCCGCCAGGCTTTGCGCCGCTCCACCGCAAACAGAACCATCTGGCGGCTCACCGCAAACCACTTGAAGGCACCATCGATCTCCGCCTTGATCCAGCATCCGAAGTTGGGGACGTGGCTCCGATGCGACGGATTGAACACCCGCCGGTGAATCACGTCGTCCTGGCCGATGAACAGCAGCATGTCATCGAAGTGGATCATGCCCTGCGTTTCGCTTTCCTTGATCGCCTTGATGTGTTTTCGGAAGCGGCCTTCGGTGATGGCCCAGTGGGCGACCGTGAAGTTGTATTCCTCGCCCGTGCTGGCGTACTTCGTCCGCCACCAGTCGCGGTCGCCGCTGGGGTTGCCCTTGAGATCGAACGATTCCTGGGAGGTCTCACCCTTTTGCGGATTGAACACGAACTCGGGCATTCCGCGGGCATCGCGGACGAGCTTCGCCTGCTCGGCGCTCATGTTGTCACCCACCCCGTGTTCCGGCTGGCAGGTGGTGTAGGACTGGAAGAACGCCGTTCCCCGATATTCCAGGCCGTCGAGCATGGCCTTGTAGAGGCGTGCGGAGTTGGCAATCGACACCTGGGCCACGAAGGGGGATCCGTGGCCGCTGGTGAATGCTTCCGAGACGTTCTTCTTCTCGATCAGCTTGCCCTGTGAGGCGACCCCGAACTGGTTCATGTCGTAGCCGCCCAGCATGGTGGAGCTGTCGGAGTTCTGGCCCCCGGTATTCGAATACACCTGGGTGTCGAGCATGAGGATCTTCACGTTCGGGCGGTTTTGAAGGATCACCTTGGAGACATTCTGGAAGCCGATGTCGCCGAGCGCCCCATCCCCCCCCACGACCCAGATCTTGGGCAGCTCCCGAACCTCCTGCTCGGTCATCAGCGCGTCGTCCAGGTGGGTCAACGTGAAATACTCGGCATCGCTGGCCACATGTTCCGTGCGGTCAAGCAGCGCGTCAGCCAGCCGCTCCGGGGCCACGGAGCTCCGGGCGTGACGGAGGATCACGGACTCCGCCATGAGCCAGGAAATGGTGGCGCCATCCTGGAAGAGGGAGTTCATCCAGGGATACGGATGCGGGTTGGAGGGCGGGGTGGAGCCGTAGACGGTGTTACAACCGGTGCTGGCGCCCATCATCATCACCGACATCCCGTTGGCCCGGCGTCCATCCACCGCCTGCAAGTCGCGGTGGTTGAAAGCGTCCTGCCGGAGCGCGGCGGCCAGCCCTTCCACGATCTGGGCGTCCGTAATGGCTCCGTGCCGGGCTTCGTAATCCGCGATGCGTTTGGAAGTGTCCGCTTCGTTCTCCCCGCCAAGGCCCATCACAACGTGAATGAAGGACTTGCGATACAGCTCGTACTCGGCCTGGTCTCTGGCCTTGAGCGCGGCGAACTTCTGAAGTCCTTCGGCCGCCAGCCTTGCGGCCTTGGCTTCGAGCCTCGCGGCCTTCTTGTGGTACAGCGGCCGCATGTAGGCCTCGGTGACACTCGCTGCTGCGCGCAGGATCGACTTTTCTCCACATCCCGCGCAGGCGCCGTCGCCGGACACCAGCGCCTCATAATTGCGACGCACCATCAGGTGGTTTCGCAGGGCGGCCTCGCGCGACCCGGCCGGATCCGCGTCGTTGTAGAGTCCCAGAAACTTCTGCGGCGTGTCCGGAAGCAGGCGGGAGAAGATCTGTGCGGTGGTGAGATCGGCGTTCAGCTCCTCGGTTTCGCGCGTCATGCGCAGAGCATCATGGTCGCCGCACACCTGCACGCATTCCCCGCAGCCCTTGCAGAGATCGCTCACATAGATGGAGAAGAGTCCGCCGGCACCGGCCGTCTTGGCCTCCATGGAGCGGAAGATGGCGGGCACATTCGAGTAGGCGATCGGGAGCTTGTCGATAATCCCGCAGAATTCCACCCGGGTTTCAGCCGGAACGGAGCTCAGGGCCTCGACTTCAGCCCGGACGATGTCCTTGAACGGGACCTTCGCCTTGGCCTTGATGGCCTCGTTCATCCGGGCGCGGGCGCGTTGTTCGATGCCCGGCAGTTCGTCCAGGAGGGCCTTGCGCGAAGCCGGGTTTGAAACGTAGTTGACCGCCGCGGTGCGAAGGACCGTGGCCACGTCCTGGGCGGTGTTGGGCAGGGCGGTGTCGGGGCAGGCGGTGATGCACTCCATGCACTGGGTGCAGTTTTCCGCGATGTACACCGGGGTCTCCCGTCGGGCCACATACTTCGACTGGGTGGCGCCGGATCCCGCGCCCATGACGGCACAGGACGCGAATGCACCGGCGGGCTGGTGATATCCCAGTCCGGCCCTGAACTCACTGTCGAACTTGCCCAGCGAGAAGACCGGTGCCCGGCGTTGCTGCGCGGGCATGGGCATTCCCGCTGTGACCGCTCCGCACCCGGCGGTGGGGATGAGGGGGATGTCGCTGGCGGGACGGATGGGCGGATTGCGCATGGAGGAGCGGTCCGGCTCCGACTCGGTTCCGATCCGTATCTGCTGCACCCGTGAGAAGCCTTCGTTCATGACCGTCATGTTCGAAGCCACGACGGCGTCGCCGAACCGGCCAAACTTCTTGAAATACTGCTTCTTCACGCTTTCGTGGAATTTCTCCTCGCTGATCTGGAATTCCTCGAGGAAGGGGCTGACTCGGAAGAAGGCGCCGAGGAAGGAATTCCCCTGCATGCGGAGCTGCAGCTCGGGTTTGTCGGTGGCCTTTCGAGCGATGTCGAAGCCGGGAAGAATGAACGCCCGGATACCCTGTTCCTGGATGAACCGGCGGTGTTTGGAGGGAATGCGCGTCCAGGCCGTCTCGGGGGATTCGCCGGACTCCCACACGAAGCATCCTCCGGGTTTCAGGCCTTCGAGCGGATTGGTGTGGGTGAAGGCCTTGGGATCGCAACACAGCACGACATCGACGTGATTCAGCTCGCAGTTCACCTTGATGGGCTGGGGCGCGACGGTGAGGTAGTAGTTGGTGGGCGCACCTTTCTTCTCCGACCCATACTTGGGGTTGGCCATGACGTACAGCTTCTCGACGACGAACCCGTCCGTGTCGCGCTCGCCGGCACGTTCCGAGACGAACTTCCCGAACTCACCGATCAGCTCTCCGAGGTTTTTTCCGGTGGTGATCATTCCCCAGCCTCCGATGGAGTGGAATCGGACGGCGATGGCTCCCTCGGGGAGCAGGGAGGGCGTCTCGCGGCTGATGACGGCGTAGGGGTGATCCACACCCAACAGGAAGAAGGTCTCACCATCGGCCGCGGACCGTCCGTCCTTGCGGTTCGTGGAGCCGGTGGCGAACTCGAAGGCGCCCAGCGTGTGTTCGGGCCGGAAGTCGCGGCTGCCGATGCCGTAGGCGCCACGTAAGAGGCGGGGGGTCTCCTCGGGCTTCAGTGCGGGCAGCCGTCCCCCGAAACGATCCATCTCGTTCGCCTTCCCCAGGGCCACCCGGATGTCGCGCGCGAGCGGATTGTCCCCGGCCAGACCCTCATCGGTTCGTTCGATCACGATCACGTTCTTCTTCCCGCGCAGGGCCTCGATGACGGCAGCTTCGGGGAAAGGGCGGATGACGTTGATGTGGATGGATCCGACCCGTGCGCCGCGTTTCTCACGGAGGTAATCGCAGGCGGCCTCGATGTTGTCCGCCGCACATCCCAGGGACACGAACACGGTGTCGGCATCCTCGGTGCGGTATTCGTGCACGAGGCTGTAGTGGCGTCCGGTGAGGCGGCCGAATTCGGCGTAGGCACTCTCGAGCATCGGAAGGATGGGTTCATTGAACTGGTTCCTTCGCGCCACCACTCCGTTCATGTGGTGCTCCTGGTTCTGAACGGGTCCGAGGAGGATGGGATTCTGCAGGTCCATCATCTGGGGGACGCGCCGTCTGCGCGGACCGAAGAGCTCTTTTTGGGCGGGCGTGGGACACTCGATCCAATCGTCGCTCGCGCCCAGGAACTCGCGCAGGAGCTCAGCTTCCGGTGCCAGATACAGGCGCTCCGAGTGGGTGGTGAGCATTCCGTC
>VHDG01000360.1 GCA_016871475.1 Verrucomicrobiota bacterium | reverse complement strand
CTTGCCGTTTTCACGGGGACGGTCGGCTTGAGCATAAGCCTCAACGGAGGAGTTTGTGGTCCGGTGAGTGCGCCTGTGCTCGAATCCGCTCCGGCACCCCAGCTGCCAGACGCCCAGCCCGTGGGGGCAGGTTAAGCTGACGCATCACTGAGTGTGCCTTGTCGGTGCGAGGATCCGGCCGGTTTGATGCCGGGCTTGATCCGATAGAATACTTTTCTTTCTGCCTCCGTCTGTCTAGGGTATCGACCGTTCCATGATTGGACTCTCACAAAACTGCGCAGGCGTAACCCGGCGTGATTTTCTCCAGCTCGGGCTTGGGGGGATGATTGGAGCGGGTTTCTCTGATCTGCTTCGTCTTCGGGCTTCAGCAGCCGTGCCCTCTGCCGCGTCTCCGCTGGCCAGGGTGAACTGCATCATGATCTGGCTGGACGGGGGGCCGTCGCATTACGAGAGTTTTGATCCCAAGCCGGATGCTCCCTCGGACATCCGTGGTGAGTTCAAGTCCATCCCCACCGATGTGCCGGGCATCCACTACAGCGAGGCTGTGCCCCACCTGGCCAAAGTGGCTTCGAAGACCACGGTGATCCGGTCCATTGCCCACAAGGATCCCAACCATGGCGGCGGGAATCACTACATGATGACCGGTGCTCCAACGCCGGTGCCGGTTGCCTGCGGCGCATTCGTCACTTTCCATCCTTCTTTTGGGTCGGTGGTTTCCTATCAGCGAGGGCTGCAGGACGGGATGCCCGCTTACATGTCCCTGCCGCAGGTCTCCAGGAGCGGTGGGCCTAATTTCCTCGGTGGCAAACATGCTCCCTTCATCATCAACGGCAATCCGAACGACAAGGCCTTTCAGGTGCGGGACGTTGTCCTGCCTCCTGAGGTGAGCGAAGCCAGGGCCGCAAATCGCCGCAGCCTGCGGACGGCGCTCGATCGGATGCACCGTTATACGGACAAGCTGATGGACGATCCTGCGATCGTTTTCGATCAGTATTATCAGCAGGGGACTGACCTGGTGTTATCCCCCAAAGCCCAGGCTGCTTTTGATATCCATCGTGAGAACGAGAAAGTTCGGGACGCGTACGGCCGCAGCGACTTTGGTCAGCGACTTTTGATGGCGCGGCGTCTGGTGGAGGCCGGGGTTTCGTGGGTGACGGTTTATTACGGTGGGTGGGATCACCACACCAAGATCTTCGACGCTTACAAGGGTGATCACGTCAAGCGAATGGATCAGGGTGTGGCCTCGTTGATCAACGATCTCGATCAGCGCGGCATGCTTGATCAGACGCTTGTGTTGTTGCTTGGAGAATTTGGTCGCACTCCAAAAGTGAACAAGGATGCAGGCCGGGATCACTGGCCGCACGCGATGTCGGTTTTGGCGGCAGGGGGAGGTTCCCCGAGAGGCGCGGTTATCGGCGCCACCGATGCGAAGGGCTACCACGCCGCAGAGAACGTGTTTCGTCCGGAGGACTTTGCGGCCTCGGTCTATACCAAGATGGGGATTGATCCGCATCAAACCCTGCACACCAACACAGGTCGGCCCGTTCAACTGGTCAGCAACGGCCGGTTGATTCGCGAATGGTTCACCTGATTCGCACAGGCTCCGGCAGGGCGCCGCTCCGTTACCGAGGTTCAGCGAGCTCTCTTGCTCTTCTTCTTTTCTTCACCGCTGTGTTTCCAATGCTGGCAGCGCCGCCTGCGTTGGAGCAGTTCCATCCTGTCTCTGCAGGCATCGGAACTTCCAACCTCCTCAGCGCCTCAGGTGCGCTCGGATCCTGGCCGCCCAAGGTTTGGACCAGCACTGATTCGGTGCAACTCATCCCACAGAGCAACAGCCCAAACTTCGTGCTGCTGGTTGCGTCCAATGCACAGCCGGGCCCCATTCTAATCCGGCTCTATAATGCCGAGGGCTCCAGCCTTCCGCGCATGCTGATGCTGACTCAGACTCAGGATGAACGTGAGAAGGAGCCGAACGACGACTGGCGGGAACTTGGGGATGCGATCACAAATTCGATCACCATTTCTGGTCGGTTGGACAAGGCGGGTGATGTTGATTCCTTCAGAGTCAGGGTCCGGGCTGGCCAGACTCTGGTATCGCGCCTGGAGGCATACGTCTTCGGCTCACCGGTCGATGCGGTTATTCGAATTCTTGATTCCAGAGGCGTGCAATTGGGACTGAACCATGATGACGGGATGACCCTCGACCCTCTGCTTGCCGTCACCGCACATCAGACCGAGGATTGGACACTCCAGGTCTTCGGGTTTTCTTATCCAGCTGGCTCCGATGTGAGGTTTCACGGCAGCGCTTCCTGTGTGTACCGGATGCATATCTCCACCGATCCCTGGGCAAGGCATGTCGTGCCGTTGGGGATTCCATTGGAAGGTGACGGGCGACGACAGGTCCTTGGCTGGAACCTCAGCACAGACCCGTCAGCATCCATGGCCCCCGTGCGCGTGGAAGAGGTCAGGGATCGCCCCTGGGCCAGGGCATGGTTTCCAGGCGTCCCTCATCCTGTGTTGGTATCAGTGGGGCTAGAGCGCGAGATTCTTGAGCAGGAGGCCGGGCAGGAGCTTGAGGTTCCCTTAGCGGTGACCGGGCAGTTGCGCCGGTCTGGTGAGCGTGACTGTTATCGATTTAAGGCGAAGAAAGGCCAGGTGATTGTAGCTTCTGTGTCTGCAAGCGTCTTCGGGTTTTCCGTCGATCCTGTGCTGGAGATTCTTGATTCATCCGGTAAGCAGTTGGCTCGTGCGGATGATGGAGCAGGGCGGGATCCTGAGTTGTCTTGGACCAGTCCTGAAGAGGGTGTTTACACCGCCTGCGTCTCGCAGTTGCTCCGTCACGCTGCTCCGGATGATTGGTATCGTCTGGCTCTCGAGCTGCCGGCGCAGGGATTTCGTCCTCGCACCAGTGGTCATCAATTCGTGTTCGGGGCAGGTACAACCAATGAGATCACCGTGGCCTTGGGCCGACGTCATGGCTTTGCAGATCCGATGGAGGTTTCTCTGAAAACTTCTCCTGCTGGGGTGGAGTGTGCCCCTGTGGAAGTTCCTGCTACTGCTTCCGAGGCGAAGCTCAAGGTTCGGGTGGATAAAGGCGCGGCAGCCTTTTCGGGTCCTGTTCGGGTGATGGTTCGGAATCGACGAACCCAGGCCGAGCAGCCAGCTCCGTTTGAGTTGGTCACATCGGGTGTGGACAACGGGGTTCCGAATGGTTTTCAGATCCTCGCAGTTGAGCAGGTGGATGACCTGTGGCTGACCGTGACACCTTCACCACCGGAAAAACCATGATCCAGCCGCCCGCCATTCCCGGAAGCGAGCTTACGGATCAGGATCGTGTTGCTTTGGAGACGGCAAAGCGACTTCTGAATCAGCCCAGTTTCGCGATGCAACTGGCCAACACCCTTGGTTCACCTCTCGAGCGCGGGCTCAATGCCTTGCCTAAGGGATTAAAGTCAGCGCTTCACAAGATCAGCAACAAGGCGCTGCGCGGTTGTTTGTCCGCAGCGGTGGGTACGTGTTTCAACCAGCCGGGCCATCAAGCATCCCCCGTGGTTCATCGGGTGGCTGCTGGCCTCAGCGGTTGTATTGGCGGGGCATTCGGGCTTCCGGCGTTGATCGTGGAACTTCCCTTCTCGACCAGTCTCATGCTTCGATCGATTGCCGACATCGCTCGATCGGAGGGGCACTCGTTGGGGGAAGCAGATGTTCAAATGGAATGCCTGGCTGTGTTTGCCTACGGGGGACCTTCAAAGCGCGACGATGCCGCAGAGAGTGCCTATTGGTCAGCTAGAGCTGCCCTGGCTTTGACGTTACGTGAGGCCACGGCCTATTTGGTCGGGAAGCAAGGGCTGGAGGCTGCCGCGCCGGTGATCATTCGCCTGCTGGGAGCGATTTCGAGTCGATTCGGGGTCGTGCTTTCTGAGCAGTTGCTTGCCAAGGCTGTTCCCATCCTTGGCATGGTCGCGGGCGCGACGATCAATGTGGTGTTCATCACTCACTTCCAGAACGTCGCGCGCGCTCACTTCATCCTGAGAAGGCTGGAGATTCAATATGGTGCAGAGCGGGTAAGAGCCTGGTTCTCCGACCTCCCGCAGAACCGAGGGGGCGCGAGGGACGTTCAGCACTCACCGTCAGGAGGATCCTAACGGGAGTCGGGTGAGTTTCTCGGCTTCAGTCCAATCCGCTCTTCGTAGGTCCCTAGATGCACGGGGGCTGTGGGTTTGTTGGCCCTGGCTTCGAGCTGAAGGCGTGACATCCGGGTGCGTGCGACCTCTGCGGCAGCTGCGTTTGGGTTCAGGTCGATGACCCGCTGCAATGCAGCTGCAGCTCCCATGATGTTGTCGCGTTTGCGAACTTCCAGATCTGCGATGGTGTTCAACCATTGCACCTGACGACGCGCGGGTTGATGGGGCAGGGCCATTAAAGTCTCGTACTCCTGCAGCGCCATTTCGGGACGGTCATACTCGTCGGAATAAATGCGTGCCAGAGCCTCTCGCGCATCTGTGTCCTCTGGGAACTTGGCCAGTTGATCCAGGAGTTTTTTGGCTCTCTCTGCTGCACCGGCCTGGTTTAGTTCCACGACCAGAGGGCCTTTTTTCAGACCGATCCGCTTTTCGCCCTCCTTGAGCACAATTGCCGTTCGTTCCTTTCGCTCTGCCAGTGCCTCGTTTGATGCCAGGTGAGCAATCCGCTCTTTCGCGCGCTGTGACCAGTCTGTGTCCGGCAGTCGCTGAACGATCTGTTGGAGCGAGTCTGCCGCCAAGTCCCGGTCGCCCGCATATCGAAGTTGCCAGTCGGCGAGAGTATTGAGGGCAGCAGCGATGTGGTTCGGCGTGGTCTTCGGGTTGGTCAGGATTTTCTCAATCGCAAGTGTGGCTCCTTCCAGATCGTTGAGGTCTTCCGCGCGAATGGACGCGATCATGAGATCTCCATGGAAGTCGCCTGGAAACCGTCGCATCTCCTCACGGATGGTTCGGATGGCTTCTTCAGGGTGTCCGTTGCCTC
>VHDG01000359.1 GCA_016871475.1 Verrucomicrobiota bacterium | reverse complement strand
CAAATCACGCCGCATGTAGTGGAACGAGTGACCCGTCAACTCCCGATCTGGAGGTTGGAGTTCACTCAGATCAAAGCCCCGCTCTTCCCCCACCTCGTTGATCAGCTGGAATTCCTGGCGGACGTAGTCGAGGATTTCACGGAAGGAGCCGACAAGGACATACCCTATGTCACTTTCGCGGAAGCTGTTTATGCGCTCACCTACGCCACACGCCAGGTTGGAATCATCCCCAATTTCACACCGTTCATGAACCGGGCCGATGATTCCAGCGTGGTTCGCGCGGTGCTTGTCCAAAACCAAAAATGCCTCGCACGTTACGCAGAGACCCACGGCCTGGATTGGGACAAACTTACCGTCAGCCCTTAGCCAGGCCCCTTGCACAAACATCCGTTCCCGGCGCTGAAGAATCTGCAAACAAACCCAGCCCCGCCGGGCAAAAAGAAGCGGGTGCCAACGCAAATGGCACCCGCCCAACCCAAACAACCAAACGCACCTCCTCTTCCGCTCCGATGCGATCGGGCGCAGGCTCCCGCCAGCTTCGTTGCCGTGCATGGCACCGATTGATTTGGATAAGCTAGCGAACAGAGGGTAAAGACGGAGCAGCCTTGGAAAGGATTCAGGGAAATATGAAATCTTTTTCGACCCAGCGCGAAACAACATGAAAATCACTAATCTCAACCCCGACACAGAGATCGGTGCCAGCGCGTGGCTCGTCGAAATGGATGGGCACGGGCTGCTGCTGGACGCAGGCATGCACCCGGCCCGCGAGGGGAGGGAAAGCCTTCCTCTCTACGACAAGATCAAGCACCGACAAGTCGACGCCATCGCCATCTCTCATTGTCACCACGATCACGTAGGATCCCTCCCGGTGGCGGTCCGGTGCTTCCCCAAAGCTCATGTGTTGATGACCGAACTGAGCTACATCCTCGTGGAACGCGTGCTCCACAACTCCGTCAACGTCATGGCCCGCCAGAAGGAGGAGCGGGGCATATCCGAATACCCGCTCTTCACTCATGGCGAAGTCGATGACATCGCCTCGCACTTCCAGGGTTTCCGATACAACCGCGAAGTGGAGTGGGCCGCCCACCAAAAGCGTCAACTGGGCTTCACCTCCCCCACCCTGGAGTTCCACGATGCCGGCCACACCCTGGGTTCAGCAGGCGTCATGGTCCGTGGAGGCAAACAAACGCTGTTCTTTACCGGCGATGTCTGTCTGCACGATCAAACTCTTCTCAAGGCGGCTCAGTTCGATGACGTCAAAGCGGACGTCCTGATCATGGAGACGACCCGGGGAAACCGTTCGGTCCCCAAGGGCTTCTCCCGTGAATCTGAAGTGGAGGCTCTGACCAAGGCCATCGAGGAGGTTCAGAAACGCAAGGGCTGTGCACTCATCCCGACCTTCGCTCTGGGCCGCACCCAGGAGATCCTCGCACTCCTCGCGCTGATGATGAAGGCGGGCAGGCTGAAACAGCAGCCCATCTACATCGGAGGCTTGGGACGCGTCTTCACCGAGATCTACGACATTGAAGCCCACCGCACCCCACGACACTTGAGCCAGCTGAAGCTCACCGAGGCCCTTAACCTTACGGTGCTGGATCGGGGACAGGCCGAGAAAATGAAACTCCGTGGTGCGCGGATCTTCGTCCTGACCGCAGGCATGATGACTGAGCACACTGCTGCCCACGACCTTGCCCTCCGCATGCTTGGCGACCCCAAGCATGCCCTGTTCTTCGTGGGCTATGCCGAGCCATCCACCCCGGGCGGGCGGGTCAAAGCGTCCAAGCCAGGCGAAACATTCGTCCTCAGCCCCGCAGCCGGGCAAGTCACCCACCGCTGCGAGGTGCGTGACTTCGATCTCACTGCTCACGCAAACCGCGACGCGCTGCTCGCGCTCGTCGATCGAGTGTCGCCTCGGACCATCATCCTCGGCCACGGAAGCACGGACTCCAAAGCCTGGTTCGCGGAAAAAATCCGTTCGCGACATCCCAAGATCAAAATCCTTCAGCCCGCCCCGGGTGAGGAGTTGGATGTATGAGATCGAGAGGAGGGTGAGTTCGTACGAGCACGATTGTTCTCTGCACCCTGAATGCAAAGTATCTGCACGCCTCCTTCGGCCTGCGCTGCCTGTTCGCGAACCTGGGTGATCTCCAGTCCGAGACCAGCCTGCTGGAGTTTGATATCAACCAGCGACCCGCCGACCTCGCCGAGCTGATACTATCCAGGGAACCGAAAGTCGTCGGGTTGGGCATCTACATCTGGAATGCCACTCCCTCCCTCCAGCTCGTCAGGCTTCTTCGACGCCTGCGCCCCAATCTGCGGATCGTCCTGGGAGGCCCGGAGGTCAGCTACGAACCGGAACTCCAGGAGATCACCTCGCTGGCCGATATCGTGATCGGCGGAGAAGCGGATCTGGCATTCGCCGAAGTTGCACGCAATCTGCTCCAGGGCCGGCCTCCTGAAAATAAGTTCTTCACTGCCCCCCTGCCCGGCCTGGCTGAGCTTGCCTCCCCTTACCCGTTCTACACCCAGGAGGATCTCGAACACCGGATCGCCTACGTCGAAGCCAGCCGGGGTTGTCCCTTCACCTGCGAGTTCTGCCTTTCTTCCCTCGATATCCCCGTCCGCCAGTTTCCACTCGAAGCTTTTCTGCGAGAGATGCAGAAGCTGATCGACCGGGGACTCAAGCATTTCAAGTTCGTTGACCGGACATTCAACCTCAACCTCAACGTCAGCCGCAGCATCCTCCTCTTCTTCCTGAAGCAGCATCGTCCCGGGCGGTTCTATCACTTCGAAATGATCCCCGACCGATTTCCGCCCGCCCTGCGCGAGCTGGTCGCACAATTCCCTCCCGGCTCGATTCAATTCGAAGTGGGCATCCAAACCTTCGACGAAAAGACATCCGAACTGATCAGCCGTCGGCAGAACCTGATCGCCCTGGAGGACAACCTCCGCTTCCTGACCTCACAGACAGGTGTGCATGTCCACGCGGATCTGATCGTCGGGTTGCCGGGTGAGGATCTGGAGACGTTCGGCAGAGGTTTCGATCGACTGGTCCGCCTGAACCCACAGGAGATTCAGGTCGGTATCCTGAAGCGATTGCGCGGCACTCCGATCACGAGACACGACCGGGAGTGGGAGATGGTTTACAGTCCTGATCCTCCGTATGAGATTCTGCAGAACAAGCTGCTCTCATTCGCAGACATGCAAAGGATGAGACGGTTCGCCAGGTATTGGGATCTGGTCGCAAACAGCGGCAACTTTAAGCGCACCATCCCGCTGCTGTGGAAGCGGCACGATAGTCCATTCCAGGCCTTCCAGGATCTGTCTGATTGCCTTTTCACAAAACTGCGGAGGACGGATCAGATCTCGCTCCCAAGCCTGACCGAGCTCCTGTTCGAGCATTTGACGAATCACGCATCGGTTCCGGCGGAGGATATCGCTCTCCAGCTCGCCGAGGACTTCATGGCCCCTGGCCGACGGGATCCCCCGGAATGCCTGAGGAAGCATCTACCCTCCGACTGGATCGCCCGAATGCGGAGCCGCTCTGCAACGGACAGGACAGCCCCAAAGCGTCAGGCGCGCCGCCTTCCCAACGTTGCCTCCCCAACCCACCCGGAAGGATAGGCCTTCTTTTTGCAACAAACCTGAAACTTCCGGCCCTCCTGCCGGGTGTTAGCCCCGGCTTAAGACGCCATCAACTCATATGGAAACCTTGCTTTCACTGTGTATAGGTCTGGGACTCAGCGCTGCCTGCGGCTTCCGGGTATTCATCCCGCTCCTTGGGCTGAGCCTGGCCGCCCACGCCGGCCACGTCACACTCGCCAGCGACTTCCAATGGCTGGCCTCCACCCCCGCCCTCATCGCCCTGACTGTGGCCACCGCGTTGGAGATCACGGGCTACTATGTTCCGTGGCTGGATAACTTTCTGGACACCATTGCAACACCGTCAGCCGTTGTGGCTGGGGTGATGACAACGGCTGCCATGACGACCGACATGAGCCCCTTCCTGCGGTGGAGTCTCGCGGTCGTTGCGGGCGGAGGGGCGGCAGCTTTGGTCCAAGGCGCCACCGTCTCGGCGCGCGCGGCCTCAACTCTTCTTACAGGCGGACTCGCGAACCCCGCTGTCGCCACCGCGGAGCTGGTAGGATCGACTCTCACCGCTTCCATGGCAGTGTTTGCTCCGGTGATCGCGCTCATGATGCTTTCCCTTGCAGCAATCGCGTTCCATCGGTGGTGGAGAAACCGACAGCAAACCCTGGCCACCAGCTCGCTCACCGATGGGGGCCATCCCACATCCCAGACGGCCCAGCAATCCTAAGCCGACCCTCCGCCGGCAAAGAAGCGATACTCACGCACCCTGGGCGAAGAGGGATCCCCAATTCGCTCCTCACCCTGATCGAAATCGGAGACGTGATTCCTGCCTCAGTCGGTGAAACTCACCCAGGTCGCCGACCGCGCCTGTCCTTCCGCCTGCGCGTCCCGGCAAAACGCCGCCTCGGCGCGACGGAGCGTGACGCTCTTGCATCGGCTGCAGAGAGGTTAAAGTCCCCAACCCAATGGATGTGGGTTGCGGACTCATCTTAGTTCAGAGATCAATCCCGGTCGGCGGTTGCTTTTGATGGATTCGAAGAAGGGGCCCACCGATGCCAGAACGGGCAACTGGGAGCCTGGCTGTTGGCGAAAGTTGCGACCCCTGGGGGATCCTGGTGCGGAAATCTGACCGGAACTTTGAGCACGGTTCTGTGATCGCGGATTTGCATCCCATTCGAACTCCAGTCAAGAATGCCGCCTCCGATGCACCAGACGGAAATGAACGCAGGAAAGCGGATGTTCTTCCTCCCGGAAAACGGGGTCGCAAAAGCTTTCAACCGGGTCCGGACCACAAGCGGGGCCAGCTCCTGCAGCGACGCCTGCCGGGCTGGAGAGCGGGGAGCAACTGGGCGATCGCTCAGGGATTCAGCATCCGGTAGTTGATGAATGCAATGACCGCCGAAAGCAGCAGCAGCGTCACGCAAGGCAG
>VHDG01000358.1 GCA_016871475.1 Verrucomicrobiota bacterium | reverse complement strand
TCAAGTTTGAGGAGGACGTCCGTCCGCCAGCGTGCCATGAATTTGTCCATGATGGGTTTCATGGCTGGATCCCGGGCAAGCATGGACAAGGGGGAGTTTTCTGTCGCGGATGCCAGCCTGGTGTAGCTCGGGGCCACGAGTGTTGCGAGAGTGTTGCCGGGCAGCAGCTTTTCGGGTGGCAACTCTCCGGCCTTAACCGTGCAGAACGAGATCCAGAGGATGAACAGGCTCGTGATGGGATACTTTGGCATAATCAATAAACGGGATGGGCTTGTGAGGGGTTCAGGTCGAGAGATGGCTCATGATCCTTTGGAATCATTTGCCTTCGGTTTACCCGGGATGAGCTCGGGGGGCGGCAGATATCGATAAGGGTTGTTCGGGTTGTCGTTGTCGTAGGCATAGGCCTCCCGGTGGTCCAGGAAGAATTTCACCATTTCGGAGGGGATGGCGAAACCCAGGCCTTCGCCGAATGTAAGCTTCATGTTCGTCACACCAACGACTTCCCCTCTGAGATTGAAGAGCGGGCCGCCGCTGTTGCCAGGGTTGATTTGTGCGGTGGTTTGCAGATAAAGGTTGCCTTCGATGTCGCGGCTTTTTGTGCTGATGATTCCCTCGGTCACCGTTCGTTCCAGTCCCAGCGGGCTTCCGATGGCAAACACGCGCTGGCCGGGGTTCAGGGCATCGGAGCTTCCGATCAAGACCCTCTTAAACTTTCGTGCGCCTTCGTCGTCAATTTTAAGCAATGCAAGATCCTGAAACCGGTTCAGGGCAAGAATGCGGACCTTCTTGTAGGACTTCCTCTCAAGCTGCCGCGGTCCCGCATTATGATACACCTCAACCGAGATCTGAGTTTCACCCTCGATGACATGAAAATTGGTGATGAGCGCGCCGTCCTCATTGAGGATGAATCCGGACCCCAGCCCTCCCGGGGTGCGTACCTGAACCACCGCTTCGCCCACCTCTCTCGCCCATTCCAGCACTGTTTGTTCGCCGGGTGGGGTTTCCGCCACGCTGTAGAGATCAAGGGTCTTGGTGCCGCGGTCGGCCGCAGAGGCATTCGTGGATGCCGCCTTTTTGGGGGCGGCCTCCTCGATCCGGTCGACGTGTGACCTGGGGATGGTGAGCGCGGTGAAGCCGAGATCCACCACAATGTAATCGGGACGGTCCGCAAGGATCTTTCCGGTCACCGAACCCTGATCCTTCAGATGCACCACATCCGCCATCAGCGGCAGAGAGCACATCGTCGCGAGAAGGAACCTGGATGCGGCCTGTTTTAGCATGCGCGGAGAAGTTAGGCGTCGGAGGCCTCGGTGACAAGTGCGATGGCATGCAACCGGCAGGGCGGCAATTCCTTTTAGCCCCCGGCGCTGCTCGTCGCTGACAGACTCCTGGGATAATGCGCCCAGCCGGGGACCGGGTTGAGCCTCGGATTCCCTTCCGGAAACCACCCATCGTTCGTGAGTGGGCGTCCGAGCTGGAATGCCATGCTGGTCTGGTGGAGCCTTCTTTAATCAATCGGTTGGCTGATCGGGCATGGAACCTCCTTCACGCCACATCAGGACCAGCCCGATGCCAGCCCAGAGGATGTTCACCCCAAACACGAGCAGCGCCGCGCTGAACGCCGTCTCGGGTGCGATTCCAAAAGGCCGCCATAGCAGCACGGCAGCCCCCTCCCGGGCGCCGGCACCGGAGAGGGTGACAGGCAGCGAGGCGGCCACGCCGATGGCCGGAAATGTCCAGGCCATCTCGAACCAATCGACTGACGGTCGATGAACCGACATCAGGCAGGCGGCAAGGATCCCGCTCACACAGACCTGCATCAGCAGACCGATGGCCAGAGCCTTCACGGCAACCCATGGTCGAGCCAGAAGCTCGCGCGTCGCCGCGGCAAAACGCAGAAAGAACCGGTCCCAATGCTGTCGCCAGAATCGTCGGATTGCGCCCAGGGCTGCGATGGTGACGAGCACCAAGCCCAGGATCGCAAGCAGGCTCCAGACTTTCCAGCTGACCTGCAGTTCCGATGCGAGGGGCCGGACGGACATCCATGCCAGCATGAGGGCTAGCCCACCATATATGATTGTGCTGAGTGTGCCTGCCAGCCGATCCAGGGCAGAGGCAGCCAGGATCTGTGAGGCGGGGAATCCGAAGCGACGAGAATAGAGGGATCCCTTGGCGATGTCGCTGAGCGCCGCACCCAGGAGCAGGGATGAAAAGGCATGGCCAACGATGCTAAATCGCCATGAATCCAGGTATCGCGGGTGCACGCCGCTGATCCGGAGCATGCTATTCCAACGCCAGGCAGCCAGCGACAGAGAAACTCCACAGAGCATCGCGGCGGTGAGCCATGGAAGAACCGTGGTGGAGCGAAGCGTGGATAGAATCAGGTGGCTATCGGTGCGGCGTGCGAGAAGGAAGAGAGCGCAGCCTGAGATCAGGAAGGCGAGCCAGCGCGCTCGGGCGGCGAAAGCACGCCGGCGGTGACGTCCGAGCTCCGGGCTGTTTGCGGTGACTTTCGGCATCATGAGGTGCGGACTCTAATGGGTGCACGGGTTAGTCTGAAGGCTTTTTACCCTCGCCTGCGTTTGCCCGGGTTAACAGCTTGATTTCGCCTGAAGTGAGGAGTATCAAGGTCCCGAACCACACAAGCCCGGGCCTGGGTGTTCCATGCCCCTCACACCCAATCGTTATGATCCATCACAAGCAACCCCCACAAAACGTCAGTTTCAGCCTGGCGCTGCTGGCGGCGCTCAGCCTCTCTGCTGTTGGAGCCGAGGTTGGCACGTTCACCGGCGCCGATGAAGGCGAAGGCCTGGATCTCCAGGGCAACTTTCTCTACGCGGTCAACGTCGGTACTTCAGGAGGTGCCGGCCGCGCCGGCGATGCGGTATTCACCGCAGACAATGTGACCGGAGTCACCGTCGTTGCCGGGAACAATATCCCCGGGTGGCATTCCGCAGCCTACGGTGACACAGCCTCGGACGATACTCTCGAAACAGTCATGCGTTCCATTCGTTGGAGCAACGCCGCTGAGCCTGCGAATCCCGTTGTCCGGGTTCAACTGTCCAACCTGGAAGTGGGTGTGGAGTATAAGCTTCAGCTTCTCTTCGCATGAATCATGCTGCGCACGCGGGTTCGATGTTTTCATCAATGGCGTTCTGGAAGCGGATGATTTCAGTCCCCAAGCGAACCAGGGTGGACTCAACGTCACCACCGTCGGTGCCGTGGTCACCCAATCGTTCGTTGCGGAAACCACCACTCTGGAAGTGATCCTGGACGGACGCGAGACGTCCTTCACGGACAAGAATGCGATTCTCAACGGTTTCACTCTGGAGCGCATCTCGGCTCCGGGGGATTCGGATGGCGATCAGATGGCAGATGACTGGGAGCTGGTCAATTTTGGCGATCTCAGCGCCAAGCCTGGGGATGATGCAGACTTCGATGGTTTGACGAACCTGCAGGAGTTTCAGCGCAGAACCGGGCCCAAGACCGGGGATTCCGACTCCGACGGTCTCAATGATGGTGAGGAAGCGGCGGCCGGAACGGATCCCTTGCTTCGTGATAGCGACGGCGATCGCCTGAGCGACGGGGATGAGGTGAAAAAGTATCGATCCAATCCATTAAGCAGGGAGAGCGATGGCGATGGAGTGGGCGATTACGAGGAAACCCTTCTTGGTACCAGCCCGGGCGATGCGACCAGTTTTCCGAGGAACTCGGCTGTTGGGTTTTTTACGGGTGGTGATCTGGACGAAGGACTGGACCTTGATGGGACCTTCCTCTATGCGGTCAACATCGGAACCCCGGCAGCCCCTGACCCGAACGTGGCGCGTGATGCAGCCTTCACATCCGATAGCGAGACTCCGGGTGTTCAGGTGGTGGCAGGTAATCAGATTCCGAACTGGCACGCGCCCGCTTACGGCGACACGGATGCCGACAATGTGATCGAGTATGTCATGCAGTCCATCCGCTGGAGTGCCGCTGGCAGTGTGATTCCATCGGTCACCTTAACTCTCGACGTGGAGACGGGCTCAACCTACCAGCTGCAGCTCATGTTCGCGGAGCAGTGCTGCGCGGGTCGCGCTTTCGATATCCTGCTGGACGGCGCTTTGGTGGTGAATGAGTACAACCCCTCAATCTTCCAAGGCGGGGCTGGCAACAGGACCCGTGCCGCAGTTGTGACTCACCGCTTTGTTGCACGGAACTCGCAAGTGACGGTGACCCTGTTTGGCGAGGGCATCACGACCCCTGAGTTCAACGATCACAACGCCATCTTTAACGCGTTCACGCTCGAACTGACCGACCAGAACGTCGATTCCGATGCTGATGGTCTGCCGGACCCTTACGAGAGGCTTGCGTTTGGCGACCTGACTCAAACGGCCACGGGGGATCCCGATGCTGATGGATCCAACAATGCCGCCGAGTTCGCGAACGGCACCAACCCCACCTTCCCAGACACTGATGGTGACGGGCTGAAGGACGGCCAGGAGATCGAGACCAATCCCCTCAACCCTGATTCTGACAACGACGGCTTGCTGGATGGAGCCGAGATCAACGTTCACCGCAGCAATCCCAACGATCGGGACACAGACGATGACGGGCTGACTGATGGTGAGGAAGTGGCAACGACCGGCACAGATCCAACCAAGGCTGACACTGACAGCGACGGGTTCGATGATTCCACAGAAGTCTATAATGCAACTGATCCGAAATCCTCGGGGAGCAAACCCGACAAACTGTTGGTTCGAGGATTTACCGGCGGGGATGACGGCGAAGGACTCGACCTGGATGGGAGCTTCCTCTATGCGTTCAATGTCGGCACCCCCGGAGAGATTGGTCAGGTCCGCGATGCTTACTTTGGGGCCGACAACATGGAAGGCATCACGGTAGCTGCCCGGAACAACATTCCCACCTGGCATGCGCCCGAGTATGGCGACAGCGAGGCGGACGATAACCTTGAGCGTGTGATGCAGTCGATTCGATGGGACACGGTTCCCGTCCGCGTGACACTCGCCGGGTTGACTCCGGGGTCTGACTACAAGCT
>VHDG01000357.1 GCA_016871475.1 Verrucomicrobiota bacterium | reverse complement strand
GCTTCCTCTCCAAGTTCGCCTTGTTCGGGGCCGCTCCGCTTCTCCTGCATCTGGTCGTCCCGCTGATGCACGCGTTTTCCGACACCTCCACCCGCGGGTTTTGGGGCGCCATGCGCGATTACCTCGGCGCGCAAAAGAACCTCGTTCTCAACTACCGTCGAGTAACCGCCTTGTTCCTGGGATCCATCTCCCTGCTGCCGCTTCTGTGTGTGGCCTTCCGGTGGGGTGAGTCCAAGGGCGACATCAGCGGAGCGAGCCACCAGATCACCTCCTGGATGACCCACTTGGTGCATCTGGGCTTCCTGATCGTCGGCCTGGCTGCGGCTTTTGAGTTTCCCGGGCGCGGTCCCGACTCCCCTGAAATCAGCGTTCGTTACCTTGCAGCGACCGCCGGTGATCCCTACGCCCTCAGCGTCTATTTCCTCTGCGCGCTCTCCGCAGGTTACTGTGCGGGCTATTTCCTTCTGGTTTTCGGCACACCCTCCATCCATCGCTGGGAACGCAGCTCCGCGCTCAGTTCAGCTTTGGGAAAGGGAGTGGTGGCCCTCGTAGGCATCCTTCTCGTCGGGGTTCCGGGCTCGCTCATCTACCTCAACTGGGCCACACGCTCCGAGTCCAGGGGGCCGGCGCTCGCCCGCTACGGTTCGAGGATGTTGGAGGCTGCTCCCGATGGCTCCTTCCTCATATCCGACGATGCGACCCTTAACCAGCTGGCGCATGCCTCGCTCGCAGCGACCGGTCGAAGAGGCAAGGTCACTCCGTTCGATTCGGGATCCCTCAGCATCGGGCTCTTCCATGCGCACATGGCAAAGACTCTTCCAGGAAGATGGCCGGCGCTTCCCGAAAAGCCCGAACGCGATGATCGGGTGGATGCGCGTTACATGAATCTCACGCTGACGCGCCTGAGCTTGTCCAACCATGTCAGCTACACCCAACCCAGCTTCGGGTTCTTCTTCGAAGCCCATACGTTGTCTCCGACAGGGTTGCTCTATCGACTGCGTCCGTTGCCCGTTCGCACCCTTCCTTCGAATTCGTTGGAGGCGAGCGCGGTAAGTGCTGCAGAAGGCCACCTCAAGGGCATCGCTGATGCTGAGTTTGCGCCCGTGCTGGCAAAGATGCCGCGACGCAAGGGTGAGTTGATCAAAGACTTTGGAGCCGCTCTGGCGGCGCAAAGTTATTCCCGCGCCCTGAACTATTGGGGCGTCGCCGCCCGGCGCGCCGGATTCCTTGACGCAGGCGAACGATTCTATCGACAGGCTCTGGTGATCAATTCAAACAACCCCAGCGCTGCCATCAATCTGGCGTTCACGGAGTATTCCAAAAGGGAGCCGGGCAAACCCCTGCCAATCACGGATGCCCTCAAAGATCTGCTCAAGCCTTACGCGGGTCAGCCCGACCGGTCACTCAGCGCAAACGGGCCCCTCGATGAACCCTCCAATCTCACCGTCTATTCCCGTTACTTTTGGGAGCAGTCAACCCTCTATCTGCAGTCAGCGATGATGTTGTTGAGGGCCGCCGAACTGTCAGGAGGAACTCCTGCCCTGCAGCTGGGGGCAGCGCGTCTCCTGGCAGAGGGACGTCGCAGTGATCTCTCGTCGATGGTGCTGACAAAAATCCGGAGCACGGCTCCCAAAGAGTTCCTTTCCGACACGACCAACCACCTGGAGCTGGTGGAGCTCGAGGCTGTTGCAGCCCATCGCGATGGTGATTTTCCCAAGGCCGAAAAAATGTTGTCGGATGCCATCGCGCGTTATCCCAAGGAGAACGGTCCTTACACAGCCCTCCTGAGCCTTCACCTGCAGACGGCCATGTCGGCGTTGCGCCGGAAGGAGACCAATGAGTATCAGAGCCACATCGCGCGCGGTTATCAAATCCTGCAGTCACAGCTGGCTGTGCAACCGACAAATGTGAGCGCCTGGGTCAATTTCGGCGCCACTTACATGCGCCTGGAGGATTACAGCAACGCATTGCCCGCTTTCGCAAAGGCCCTCGAGATGGACAAGGGCAACGTCACCGCATTGCTCAATCGCGCGAATTGCTACTTCCGACTCAATCAGTTCGCCGCAGCAGAGCAGGACTACCTCAGGATTCGAACCTTGATGCCTGATTCCCCGTTCCAGGTTCACTACGGCCTGGGCGAGATCGCCTCCCGGACAGGTCGAAAGAAGGATGCCATTCAGAATTTCGAAGAATACCTGAAGAAAGCTCCGGAGATCCCCGAGAAGGAGACGGTCCGGAACAAGCTGAAGGAGCTCAAGAAGTAGGGGCTCGCGCGCCCGCTGTCGTACTCAGGATCCCGAGCCCCGGGAACCAACGACCCGTTTTAGGATGGGGGACAGCTTCCGAACCGTTGCCTTGGGCCAGTGTTCCCGCGAGGTCATGATGGCGTTCTCCAGAGCCCGGTGTGATGGCCAACCGGGTTTCATGGGGATGAGTGGAATCGCTGCCTTGAGCACTGACCGGGCGTTCTCCGCATTCTGCCTGAGGTTCTCGATCACCATATCCACCGTGACATGTGCCTCATCCTCCTTCCAACAGTCGTAATCAGTGACCATGGCCAGGGTCGCGTAGGAAATCTCCGCTTCGCGAGCACAGCGGGCCTCTCCGAGATTTGTCATCCCAATCACATCGAAACCTGCCTTGTGATTTGCCTTGGATTCGGCACGCGTGCTGAAGGCCGGCCCCTCCATGTTGACGTAAACCCCTCCGTCGTGCGCCCTGATCCCGGACGCTTTCGCAGATCGAAGCAGAATCTCCCGCAAAGGCTCGCAGATGGGCTCCGCGAATGCGACATGCCCCACCAGACCGTTCCCAAAAAAGGTGTGCTCGAGAGACCGCTTGGTTCGATCAAGGAACTGATCCACCAGAACCATGTCCCGGGGACGGTATTTCTTCTGCAGTGAGCCCACGGCGCTCACGCTGATGATCCACGACACGCCGAGTTTCTTCATCGCCCAGATGTTGGCCCGATGGTTAAGCTCTGCCGGCAAAATCCGGTGCCCACGTCCATGCCTGGGCAGGAACACCACCTTGCGCCCGCAGAGCCTCCCTTGCAGAAAAGCATCGGAAGGCGGGCCGAAAGGCGATTTCACCCGGGTCCACCGTGTGTCTTCGAGTCCTTCAATGTGATAGAGGCCGCTGCCGCCGATGATGCCGATCAGGTTGTTCATGCTTAGACCCGGGCTTGATCAAGGGTTTTCCCAGTCCTGTCAATCCCGGCCGGGCTCACAGGGAATCCCGGACGTCGATCGCTTTGGGACGTCCAGACCATCCGCTCGAGCGTAGCATCGAGAGCGCGGCCACCAAGGCCGCGCAAGCCAGCAAAACCACTCCGACGAAGAGCAGGCTGCTGATCAGGGATTTCCTCCGGACCTTTGCAGGAGAAGGTCGTGATCCAACGCCTGGCCCCTGCTGCGCTGGCCGGACCTTTGAGGAGGGTGCATGGGTGGCAGAATCGAGGGTGGCACGACGTTCCGGCTTCTCTAACAACTTTTCCATAATACAAACGGCAGCTGGTCGATGAGGCCGAACCACCTGAATAATCATCGAGCCGGCAATCCTAAACCACAGGAGCGGTGCCAATGCAACAGGCTGAGGAGAGGAATAAGCGCCGGTGAATGGAGTCGTGAATCTGGGCTTATGAGAGAGATGGGGTGGCCTGAGCGGAATGGGTGGCGGTGAATAGTCTCGCTTCCAACCCCATCTGATATAAAACAGTGCAATCTTAGACCGGCCCGGAGCCCGCCTAAAGGCTTCTGGTGCCAAATCGATCTATTCTTTATGGAAAGCCACAAACGAGTCTTGAGTTCGCCACCCTCCATGTCGGGGCTCCCTGCCCCGCGCTCCCGTCGAAGCTTCCTTCAAGTGGGACTCTGCGCCGGGCTGGGAATGACGCTGGGAGATCTGTTCCGGATGCAGGCCCGGGCCGACTTGAAGAATTACGAGTCCAAGGAAGGCAAAGCCAAGAGCATCATCCACATCTTTCTGCCAGGCGGCATCGCGCATCAGGAGTCCTTCGATCCCAAGCCCTACGCACCCCTGGAATACCGCGGGCCCTTAGGCACGGTTCAAACAAAGCTTCCTGGGGTGGTGTTCAGTCAGAATCTGGCGAGGACGGCTCAGATTGCGGACAAGCTCGCCATCTGCCGGTCCATGAGCCATGGCGAGGCCGCCCATGAGCGCGGCACGCACAACATGTTCACAGGCTACCGCCCAAGTCCTGCGCTGTCTTACCCGTCCTTTGGCTCCGTCATCTCTCACGAGCTGGGACCTCGAAAGAACCTTCCACCCTACGTCTGCATCCCGGGTGTCCCCAACGAATTTGCCGGAAGCGGTTACCTCAGCTCCGCGTTCGGGCCCTTCGCCGTGGGCTCGGATCCTGCCGATGCCGGGTTCCAAGTGAAGGATCTCGTCCTGCCACCAGGCATCTCCTCGCAGCGATTCGACAAGCGAAAGACCCTCCTTCAGAAGGTGGATTCTCATTTCAAGAACCTTGAGAAGTCCGATGTGCTGGATGCCATGGACTCTTTCTACTCCCGCGCCTACGGATTGATCAGCTCCAAGGAGGCTCGTGAGGCCTTCAACATGGCTGCCGAATCCGACAAGACCAAGGACGCTTACGGCCGCAACGCGGCAGGACAGCGCATGCTGCTTTCGCGGCGCCTCGTCGAAGCCGGCGTTCGCATGGTTTCACTCACCTACGGGGGATGGGATCATCACGACGGCATCGCAGGCGCCATCAACAGCCAGCTACCGCCCTTCGACCAGGCCTACGCGGCGCTGATCCAGGACTTGGAGTCCCGTGGGTTGCTCGATTCCACACTGGTGGTGTTGACCAGCGAGTTCGGTCGAACCCCGAAAATAAATGCCACAGGCGGTCGTGATCACTGGCCAAAGGTTTTTAGCGTGGTTCTCGCCGGAGGCGGCATCAAGAAGGGCTTCGTGTACGGTGCATCCGATGCCACGGGGTCAGAACCCGATGATCATCCCCTCAGCGTCGAGGACTTTGCCACGACCATCTATCATCAGTTGGGAATTGTGGCGGA
>VHDG01000356.1 GCA_016871475.1 Verrucomicrobiota bacterium | reverse complement strand
AGATGCGCAACAGCTTGGATGAGCACGGTTTGAGGAGAACCGAAGCGTATCCGCGAGGTGATACGGTGAGGTTCGACGAAAGCCGTGCTCGCCAAGATCTTGCGTCAGATCGATGCCGGGCCATTCCTGTTTCTAGGTTTAGTGATCAGCCCCGACGAACTGCATTTGCTCCGTGGGCACCGCGAGCCGAACTTCCTGGCCGTAGCTGAGGTCATCAATGAATGGGAACAACAACTCCAGCACATCAGGCTTCTGAAAATGCTTTGGCTTTGTATCGGGATGAGGATGGTAGATGAAGCCCGCAACGGGAGGGGCATCATGTCGAAGCAACCGCACATCGAAGTAGGAAAAATCCTCCGGAGGTTCGGTGGGATGCCATCTCACCGCTCGGAATGTATGTCGTGGGGCACGGACTTGATAACACAAGGGAGCGATACTCACGTTCAACGTTCCGCAATAAAAGGGAGCAAGATCCAGCCCGAGTTCCTTGAAGACCGGCAGCTGCATTCTCATTGTGCCACCTGGGAAAAGCGGATTGCCGTTCTGACCTGACGCGACGCGATGCCCCTGCACGATGCGAGCTGTGATGATCCGATCAGTATTCATACATTGAATGACCAAGATTGGTTTGTACTTCGATCATGATGGTTGCTGCCCAGACCCCGGAAGGATTCGGCCACATCGTGGACGCCTGCAATCAATCTTCTCAACCAGAGCGGTCACTTTGATGGAGGTTTTCTCGAAGCCAGCTTCTTGATTTCCCGGCTTGCCAGTGCTCGAGGATGGATCTGTAAGTTCCGGAGTTGCCCGTTGAAGGGGCCGTTCATGCCTGAACCCAAACGCAGCGGCGCCGAGGAACTCAGATTCCAGGTGGAGGCCTCCGCGTTGACGCTTTCCGCGACGGGTTTGCCATCCACGTGAAGAGACAGTCGGCCTGCTGTCTTCACTGCTGCGATGTGGTGCCATCCCTCCGGCAGTTCCTGATCCCAGGAGACCTGATGGCCTTGCCTGGTGGCCCAGATTCTTCCGGAAGGCAGTGTACTGCAATAAACCTCGCCAGCGTACTCGGCCATGGTCCACGCGCGTCGATACTCCACCTGTGGCGTGCGATCGATCTGTTGCCAGAGCGACCACTCACCTTCGCCGTCATAAGCATACACCTGAGCCAAGGGCAGTGTCCCTGCGATGAAGCGGCCGTTGTGCACCACCATGCCCATGACCTCCAGTTCCTCCCCAAGGCGACCCATGTCTGTCCACCGACCTACATCCTCAAATCGAAACACTCGTCCGCTCCGCCAGGTAGCCACGTGAAGTTGACCCTCATAGCGGGTGAATGCGTAGGTCTGCGTGTTGTCGCCCACCTGTCCGCAGTCGGTCCAGGTGTTCCCATCGAAGCGAGATACCCGACCGTTGTCATAGCTCGTGGCATAGATGAAGCCATCGTGCACTCCGAGGCATACAACTCGGCGAGGTCCTGGTGCACCCGTTTGAAGATCCGGTCCGATGGCGTCCGGCAAACGCGTCCATCGTTTGCCGCCCTCGTATCGGAAGAAGCCAGGTGGTTTGTAAAGTGACGACGCATACAGTTGTCCCCGGAACACCACCAACCCACCCACAGCCTCCGTATCCGGTAGTTGCCCGCAGTCCACCCAGCGGCTCCCGGCCTCCAGCCTAAAGACACGCCCGCCAGGCGTCGTGTTCGGCGATTCCTGAAGGCGTGAACCGGCCACGCGATACTTCCCCGTGGCCGCGTACAAGGAGCCCTGATGAGCTGCGAGAGCGGTCACCGCGTTACATCCATCCAAACGGCCCATCGGGCTCCAACGTGCACCCCCTTCATAGCGATATACTTTTCCACTGTCGCCGGCATCTGGCTCACAGGTGCCTGCATAGAGGATGCCTTCATGTGTCGCGAGGGCGAAGGCGAAGAGCGCCTTTCCTGGCCGTCCACAATCGCGCCAAGTGCCTGGCTTGTTATCGTCAATTCCGAATTGCAGATGTCTCCGGTTCGCGGTGCTCGCGGTGACGCCGGGGTTGCTCTTGAGTGTCAGATGGAAACCACGCCGAGTCTGGCGATCGTACTGGCTGATCAAGTCACCCGTGATCCTGTCCGTCGCATCTGCCCGCGCCCACACCGTCATTGAAAAGTCGTTCGTGCCGAAGTTCGGTCCAGTTCCACTGGGCAGGATCAGGGGTTGATCCACACGCGGCCAGATCCGGGCTTCAGTTTCCGCCGCTTGAGATAGAGGCAGGGACGCCAGTGCGATCCCTGCAACCAGGAGTCGTAGTGGCGAGACGCCGCAGATTCCTTTCATGAGTGGATGAAGCGGAGATCCGCAAGCGTTGGGAGACATCCGATTGTGAGGCAGGGAAAGAGGCTTCGAAGGCAACGCGCGCCCTTCGTTTGTCGGAAGCTCTGTCGGACGCGGCTCTGAAATTCCCAAACCCCTGGGCCGCCCGAAGGCGACCCAGGAGGTTGCGTGGAAACAACTCGCTGCATCCTGCTGGAACCCAGAGGCTCCCAGCTTCATTAAGGCTGGTTGAGCCGGAAGTAGCGGGCAGGTTCGGATAGCGGCACCTCGACTTCAGGACTGAGCCCGGAATCGGTCCAGGGCCCCCCAAGAGCAGGTGCCGTCTCCAACACGGCGCCTTGATGCCTTGAGGACCAGTTCAATCGAATGCTCCCACCTTCCGACCGGACATGCAGCTTGGGTCTGGTCTTCACGCCTTCCAGCACCGCTTCATCCACTCGCAGACCGCTCGGATTTCGGTCGGCGCCGCCATTTTCAACAACGATATCCAAAATGTTCAGGCCTTGAACAAAGAGCTCGCCGGAAGGGATGGACAACGTCCCGAAACTACCAAAGCCAGGGCTGTTGAAGGAGACACGCGTGCCATTGAGGAATGCACCCCGGCTTCCATCGTCAGTCGATGCCTTCGCCGTTAGCGATGCGGTTGCAGCTTCTTCGGCGGTCTCGATCATGAACAGGAGACGATACCGATAAACACCCGGCGAGATGACGGCGGCGTTGTCGGGACGAGACGAGATCCAGGCAGAATCTGCGTCGTTGGCCACCCAGGGCGGAATGGGGCCGGCTGTCGTGAGTGCCCGAATGGTTTGAAACTGAGGATCGGGATTCTGGATGATCAGCCAATGAGGATCCTGCTGTCCCGGTGGAAGAGCAGCGCCACTGAGTCCTTCACCCGTATTGAACACGCCGTATTCCATCGGTTCGACAACAACGATATCGGCCGGGTCGCTGACGACGGATCCCAGGTTGTTCGAGACGCGAACCGTGTATCGCCCAGCCTGGGAAGGACGGATCCCTCTCAACTCAAGGTTGGAAGCTGTTGCGCCTTCCACAGGAGTGCCATTTTGCATCCATTGGTATGAAAGGGGCTGAGTTCCATCCGCAACCACTGCCAGTTCGAAATCACCCGTCACATGAATGGTCGTTCCGCGTGGTTGAGTGACAACTCGCGGAGCCTTCGGCTGCACCACACTGCGATTTGCTGATCCACGCACGTTCTCGACCCTCAACCCCGTTGGGTTGGCGCCTCCGTTGACCACTCGAAACTCCAGCGAATTGATGCCAGAGATAAATCCACTCCGGAGCGCGAAAGGAACAAGTCCTCCAAACCCGGCACTCCGAAAACCAGTGTCCGCGCCGTTCAGGAAGATGAATCCGGCATCATCCGATGCCCACTCGCCCGCCACGTAGGCGGTCGCTGGATCGTAGTTAGTGAGATCAAGCGTCAGGCGATACCGGTACTCACCCCCGACAGCCGTCGAATTCGCTGTGGGCCCGATCCAGCGTGAAACAAAGCTGTTCGCAACCCAGGGAGGCGAAGGAATGGAGCTTTGAGCCAGAGCATCAGCGCTCCCCGGGCTTTGAGGATTGAGGGTGAGGATGTAGTGAGAATCAACCGCGTCGTCAGGCAAGAGGTTGCGTTGATCGTCCACCCCGGTGTCGTAGAGACCTGGAAAACCTTTGAGGACTGTGACTTGAGCAATCTCGCTGAGAATGTTTCCGAACGGATTTGTCACACGGACGGAATAGGCGCCCTGACCAGCGGCTCCTATGCCTGTGCGCACGAGCCGCGACTCGGTCGCGCCATCCAAAGCATTTCCTTCGAAGAGCCATTGGTAGGTCAACTCAGGACTGCCGGCGGCTTCGACTCCGAGGATCAAGGTGCCGCCCTCGATCACTTCCCGGGAAACAGGGTGGCGAACGATGCTGGGTGCTTCTCCCGGAGCCACTGCGGTGCCAGTGAGCTGCGCCCGAAATCCGGTGGGATTTGCAGCGGCTCCTCCGTTCAATACGGTGAACTGGAGAGTGTTAATGCCTTCCTGGAAGGCGGAACCTTTTGGAATCGTGATGGGATGCAGATTATCGAATCCACCCACTTGGAAGGAAATGTTGACCCCATTGAGTTTGATGCTCTGGAGCACATCATCAGCAGACACGAACCCCGTGATCTCAGCGGTTGAAGGATCGAGGGACTCCATGTCGAACGTGGTGGTGTAAACATACTGACCTGGAGCCGACCCAGCTGCCTGGTTGGCCGCAGGAGCAATCCACCTGGAGGCGGGGCCTTCGGCAGCCCAAGGTCCGACAGGAAACCCTGGAGCCAGAGTGAATACTTCAGCTCCCGGATCACCCCCGGCAGGACTTGAGGCGAGAGTGTAGTGCGGATCAACCTCTCTGGGGCCAAGGAGTCCGCGGGATGAATCGAGTCCCGTGCTGTAGAGCGTTGTGATCGGGGCTCCGTGCAATAGCTGGATCGGAGCCAGTGTCGCGGTCAAACACGCGACCACGGCATGGCGTAATCTGTTGTTCATACGTAAGGAATGGTTAGGAGTTGAGCGGAAGTTATCCTCCCATCCGCGGCTGAGGGCAAGCCGATTTTCTTGGGACGCTTAGCCGGAACGATTCAGTTGAGTTGGGGGTAAAGGACCGATTGTGGGTCGATCTTCATGGGTTTATGCGGTAAGGGATCCAACTGCATTGCAGTTTGGCGGAGCGGTGAGTTTGGCCAATATT
>VHDG01000355.1 GCA_016871475.1 Verrucomicrobiota bacterium | reverse complement strand
CTCGCAGGTTTGAAGTGTGGCTCGTGGACGACGCCAGTCGCGATCGCACCTGGGAGCGAATCCAACAGGCAGCTCGGGAACACCCTGAGGTCCGCGGGCTGAAGCACGATCGCAACGCCGGGCAAAGCGCTGCTCTGTGGACCGGGATTCAGCAGTCCGAGAGCCGCCTGGTTGCAACCCTGGATGGGGACAGACAGAACAATCCGGCCGACCTGCTTCAAATGCTGGAGCACCTGGGGGAGGTCGAGTTTGTATGTGGTCGGCGTGCGAAACGACGGGACTCCTGGATTCGAAGAACCTCCTCTGCCATCGCCCGGGCTGCTCGAAAAGCTGCCCTGGGAGCCGACTTTGCTGATACCGGCTGCGCGCTTCGGCTCTTTGAGCGTCGCACCCTGGAAGGGGTGTTCGGGTTCAACGGGCTCCATCGCTTTCTTCCCATCATCGTCCAGGGTGGCGGGTTCAGGACGCTGGAGATAGAAGTTGATCACCGCCCGAGAGTGGCCGGGATCTCGAAGTACGGAGTGTGGAACAGGCTGTGGCGCGGCATCGCCGACCTGTTTGCCGTCGCGTGGTATCAACGCCGTCGCTTCCCACGCCAGGCATCCCTGGAACGAGCGGGAGAGAACCGCTGACCTCGCGGGCCGCGGTCCCTTACGGAACCTCACCCGGAATCCGAAGACCAGCCTGGCGATCTGAGTTCGGAACAACCGCCACGTCAGACCAGTAGGCGTAGTCATCGGCGTTCCCGAAGGCGGCATTCTCAAGCCTCAGCGCGATCCGACGACCCGCATAGGCCGACAAATCCACCCGCACCTCCTGCCAGACTTCCGCAGTTCGCCGGATCGTCTGGCGTTGAATCACCTCTCCTTCCACACAGACGCGCAGCTCCCAGTCCCCACTCTCGCGTGCAGTGACGTGAGTTCGAAGATAGGAGCTTTGTCCACGGGGCAGATTGATCGCGCGTGCGATGGAGGCTGGAGTGGCCGCATCCACGGGCCGAGTCACGAGCACATTCCGGCGACCCCCGAACTCAGGAAGCTTGCCCGCGGAACCTGCCGCGTTCCCGTTGCTGATGATCCAATCCGGATTCCATAAAGCCACCGCCTCGCCATCGTTTCCAAGTTCGTCCGCCGGGGAACGTCGCTCGATGGACGAGTGGTCACCGCCGCCACGGATCAGCTCCCGCTTTCTCTCGTCCGTCAGCGGCTTCCCGTCCTTCGGATGCGCAAGGATGAACCAGATCATGTTCCGGAAATCCGCCTCGGGCATCTGTTCCAATCCCTCGGGCATGACGGAGTTGGGGGTCACCCGAAGCGATCGAATCTCCGTCTTGGCCACGGCCTCCTCCTGTCCATTCGCCATCAGCAGCCGCACACGAACCGCGCTGTTCTCAGTCATCCTGCCGCTCACGTGCCGGTCATCCTTGGTTTCCACTTCCACGTTCTCATACCCCACCCCGATGATTTCGTTCGGGTGGATCACATTGTGAAGAAGCGCGTCGAGGGAGCTTCTGCCCACACCCGTGAGGTCCGGTCCCACGGCTCCCCCTTCCCCGTGCATGGCGTGACAGACGAAACAGGCTTTTCGGGCAACCTCGTGTCCCGCATTCAGATCCACGGCGCCCTCGACCACGACCTTGCGCTTCGCGGCAATCAGCCTGAGCTTTTCATCCGGCGTTTGATTGAAACGCCCGAAGGTCTCCTCGGAGAGCTTTCGAATGCTTTCCGAACGATGCGTGGCGATGGACCGAACGACCGTCGGCGGAACGTCACCGCGTTTGACCTTCTCGGACTTGCATGCCTTCAGGAAGGCGATGATCCAGATCTCGCGAGTGGCCAGCTGTTCGGCCGTTGCACGCCTCGCAGCAGGTGAGAGGGTGTCCCAAAGAGCCAACAGACGGTCGCCCGTCGCCTCGTTCCCGACCTGGCCCAGCGCGCGGATCGCCTCCACCCGGACTGAATCAGGAGAGGTGGATCCCACCACCTTCAGCATTCCATCCCGGGCCTGGTCCGTCTTCTGCGTCCTCAGACTCTGGATGACGGCGATACGCTCGGGAGCGGGCAGCGACATATCCTCCATGCGAACAAGGCTTGTACGAAGTGACTCGGCGTCACCCCACAGGACCGCCAGCTGCTGCGCCAGGTCCTTCACACGCTGGTCCGGCGCGGACGCCAGCTTCCGGATCACTGCAACAGCGTCAGCAATCGGCGCCACCGGGTTGCCACGCTGGCCCTCGAGCAGCCCTCTGAGTCCGGCCATGAGAGCCGACGAGGCTGTTTCGGGGATCTTCCCGAACTCCATCACCGCTCTCGAGAGCATGGTGGAATCCCGGAGATCGCTGGCACGGCGCATGATCTTTCGCAGGATGTTTCCGGAGAACGGCATTTCCCGCTCAGCGCCATCCTGTTTGTAAAACCCGATCGCGTGGACCGGATCGAACGCCACTATCGGCTCCAGGGCCATCCAGTAGAGAAACTCAAGGGTGCGATCGCTCTCGCCGCGGGTACGTTCCCGATAACCTACGAAAAGGGTGCTGAGTATCGGGCCGGTGATGACCTCGTGAACGGGCACCTTGGATGGGGTATTGACCGTGAGTGATCCGGAGACGAACTGCCGGGCTGCGACCGCGACCGCCAATCGGACGGTGGGATCCTTGTCCTCCGCCAACGTGGCCAGGCGCTTGAGCGCGTCACCCAGCGGGTAGCCGCGTTCCCCGGTAAGTCGGGCTGCCCAGGCGCGCAAGGCCGGCTCCGGATCCTTCGCAACCTCATCGAGCCAGCCATCGTCGAGCAACCCGGTTCCATGCAAGGTCCAGAGCGCTGAGAGGCGTGCATCGAGGCTTTCCCCCTTCCGAAGCATCTCGTGCAAGGGCGTGCTGACATGGAGTTCTCGTGGACCAAATGCGGTCAATCCCCGCCCGTTCAGGATCCGTTGAGCCATCCGGCGATGCCACACATTCGGATGGGCCAGCAGCTTGGCCAGGTCAGCGGATGGGAGTCCGGATAGATTCATCGCCGCTTCAGGTCGAGAGGCCACGGGCCGCCCAGGCTCTGCACCGGTCCAGACCACGCGCCAGATCCGGCCATGCTCGCGATCCACCCCCTCAGGATCTGCGTTCGCATTCTGATAGCAGGGGTATTTGTCGTACCAGTCCATGACCCAGACCGCCCCATCCGGCCCGGTCTGTGTGCTCACCGGCATGAACCATCCATCCTTGGTGGTCAGGAAATCACCGGAGTCGTTCCACCTGCTCGCGACGAAGGAGCTGCCCTTGGGACTGAGGCGGTCGATGTTGAGGGCATTCTGGTGGATGTTTCCGTGCAGCGCGGCTCCCTGCCACTCCTTCGGCCATTGGTCGCCTTGCAAAATGTTAACCCCGGCATAGGCGGCCATATGGTGCTTATGGTCCACGATGCTCGGAAGATATTCATATCCGTAGGGATGGGGCGCCTGTCCCGCCTGCCTGGAGTACAAGCCGCCGGGTGCCAGATGGAACAGATGATCGATGACACAGGCGCTGACGAAAGCGTTGCCGTAGCGATCGAAGTCCACTCCCCACGGGTTGCTCGTGCCCTCGGCAAAGACTTCAAAGGCGCCGCTCCTCGTGTTGTATCGGGCCACTCCGGCCGTGAGCACCACAGGCTCTGCCTTGGGCTGATCAGGGTTTACCGCCTTCGTGAAGGTGAACACACCATGGGTCATGTAGATCTGACCATCCGGCCCCCAGGTGAACCCATTCAGGAGCTCATGCCGATCCTCCAGCCCAAACCCAGTCATCACCACGGTCTGCTTGTCGGCCTTGTCATCTCCATTGGTATCCTGCAGGAACAGCAAGTGCGGCGCTTGACCGAGGTACACGCCGTCGTTGGCCACCAGAATTCCTGTCGCCAGATTAAAACCATCGGCGAAAACCTTCACGGTGTCCGCAACCCCGTCCGCATCGACATCCTCAAGAATCTTGATCCGGTCCCTGCCCTTTTCACCCGGCTTGGAACCCATCGGATACTCATAGAGCTCCACCACCCACAAGCGGCCCCGGTCATCCCAGGTCATCGCGACGGGGTTGACCACCATCGGCTCCGCCGCAAACAGGCGAACCTCGAACCCCTGGGGAACCACGAACTGCTTCTGCGCGTCACGGGGAGACAACGCCGGAGTGGAGGCGGGCGCGTGTTGTCCGCTGAGCTGACGCCCCGAGGGCTTGTTCTTGTAGATCGGAAAGTCAAAGGTCGCCGGGGCACCCGCTGCAGGCAGTGAGGAAATCGCCCACAAGACCAGGAAGGCTCCGAAGGATCGGGAACGGTCAGATAGCTTCATCATAATAAAGTCGGAGCTTCAGGCATCCATGACTCAGAGGTGATGCGGGAAGCGCGGCCGGATAAAGCCGCCCGGCCAGGAGTTGCTCAAGCCGAAAGTGGGTCAGGGCCCGATGGGAATCTCCAGCTTGAGCTTGCGTGGAGCGTAGCAGACCGGGCCTTTGCAGGCCTGGTAGGAGAGCACTGCCGGAATTCGAACCGGAAGTGACGCCTTGGCCCCGATCTTGACGGGCACGAGGATCTCGAAGGTCTTCTCGTAAACCTTCAGCGGCTTCTCGAGTCCCTGAACCTTCTCCTCCTTCGCCGGCGGGTAGGTCGGCGGAGACCATTGCACATCCGCTGCCGGCTCGAGGCGAAGCACAGCCGGGATGAAGTTCGGCTCGGAGGTGGGGTTGGCCTGGACGTGGAAACCCGGATCGATCTTGAACTGGACAACCGCAGTCACGGAGTTCCCCGGTTTGACCTCCCCCTTGATGGATATCGTTCCCAAGGTCACGGCATCCCCCGGTTTCTTGGGAGCCACGGGCTGGGATTGACTCCACACACACGCCGAAGCCGCGGAGAGGCAGAGAGCGATGAGGGCAAATCGAAGTTTCATGAGGGCTTGGAGGTTGGGTTCGCTGGACTGATCACTTCTCCACAGGCCAGCCGGCTGTCACAATGGCTTTGTAGCCACCGATCAGGCTGGACACATTCCGGTAGCCCATCCGTTGCGCCACATCGGCTGTGAGGGCGG
>VHDG01000354.1 GCA_016871475.1 Verrucomicrobiota bacterium | reverse complement strand
GGCTGCGGCGTTGATCGAAGGACAGACCCTGTTGTTGTCGGTTGAGGCATTGGGCTCCGCTCCGTTTGGCTTCCAGTGGTTGAGGAACGGACAGCTGGTTCCTGGAGCAACACAGGCCTCGCTCCAAAGACCCAGCGTGAGCCTGGCTGACGCAGGTCTTTATCGATGCATCGTTACCAACATCGCGGGTCGCGCCACCAGCGAGGTGGCAAACGTCAGCGTCGCGCTCGCGAACCGGTTTCCTGTAGCGACGATGGATGGATTCGTCACTGCGATGGGCCGGCCACTGGACATCACCCTTGCATTGCTGCTGGCGAATGACTCTGACCCCGACGGGGATCCAGTGTCGTTTCTCAGCCATGATGTGACGGGCAATCAAGGAGGCGCATTGAGCCGGGCAGGGGAGTCAGTGCGATTTGTTCCCCTGGAGGGTTTTGTTGGGCGGGACAGGTTCGGCTATCAGATTTCGGATGGACGTGGTGGGACCGCGAGCAGTTCGATCGAGATCGATGTTGTCACGCCGCCACTGCCGACGCTGGGGCGCCTGGTATGGATTCAGACTGCAGGCAACCTGCGCCTGCGCTTTCTCGGCCAGGGGGGATTGGCCTATCAACTCGAACGTTCGCTGGATCTCAGCAACTGGGCTCCCGCTGGTGCGGTGAAGATCGCCCCTGTGACAGGCTTGCTGGAGTTCGACGAGACAGTCCCTCTCGGTGGTCGGATCTTCTATCGGGTAAGAAGGAACTGAATTCAGGTTCGGCCTGGCAACTTCTCGGTGGCCTGAGTTGACGTCCTGCGGTCCGTACATACAATCCCCGCACACGAAAACTGTTATGCCAGAAAAACCTTCTGTCCCTGCGGGTTCCTTTACGTCCGTCCTCAACGAGAAACGGCAATTCAAGCCCTCGGCAGCTTTTTCAAAAGCCGCCCATCTGGGATCCGAAGCCGCCTACCAAAAGCTCTATCGTGAATCCATCAAGTCACCGGAGAAGTTTTGGGGACGAATGGCGAAACAGGAGCTGATCTGGCAGAGGCCGTTTAAGAAGGTGCTTCAGTGGAAGGAACCCTTCGCAAAATGGTTTGTCGGAGGTGCGCTCAATGTGAGCGTCAACTGTCTGGATCGCCACCTCGGCACGGCCACAGCCAACAAGGCGGCGCTGATCTGGGAAGGCGAGCCTGCAGCTGACGGAAAGCCCGGCGAGGAACGGACGCTGACCTATCAACAGTTGCATCGCGAAGTCTGCCGGTTTGGGAATGTGCTCAAGCAAAAGGGCATTCAGCCGGGCGATCGTGTGATCATTTATCTGCCCATGGTGCCTGAGGCTGCGATCGCCATGCTGGCGTGCACTCGCATCGGTGCGGTTCACTCGGTCGTGTTCGGAGGGTTCAGCGCACAGTCCGTGGCCGACCGCGTCCAGGATTGCGGCGCGAAAATGATCATCACCTCTGATGGCGGCTACCGGCGCGGAGGCGTGGTGCCGCTCAAGAAAAACGTGGACGATGCTCTTGAGATCAGGACCAGCGAAGGGATCCATCTGGCGGCCTCGGTATCCAGCGTGATTGTGCTTCGGCGGACCGGACACGAGATCTCCATGCGGACCGGGCGTGATTTTTGGTGGCATCAGGAGATCGAGCATGCGGCCTCGGAGTGTCCGCCTGCCCGAATGGACAGCGAGGCTCCCCTGTTCATTCTTTATACCAGCGGATCGACTGGGAAGCCGAAGGGGATTCTGCACAGCACCGGGGGCTATCTGTTGGGAGCGAAGCTCACAACGCGCTACGTCTTCGATCTGAAAGAGTCGGACGTGTATTGGTGCACGGCGGATGTGGGATGGGTGACAGGGCACAGCTATGTGGTCTATGGACCGCTGGCGAACGGGGGCACAAGCCTCATGTATGAAGGGGCCCCCAACTTTCCGGAACCCGACCGGTTCTGGCGGATCGTGGACAAATACCGTGTGACGATCCTTTACACGGCGCCGACAGCCATCAGGGCTTTCATGAAGTGGGGCGACCAGTGGCCGAACAAGCACGACCTGAGTTCGCTTCGATTGTTGGGCAGCGTGGGAGAGCCAATCAACCCAGAAGCCTGGATGTGGTATTTCACCGTCATTGGGAAAAAGAGATGTCCGATCGTGGATACATGGTGGCAGACCGAGACCGGGAGCATCCTGATCACTCCGCTTCCAGGAGTGACCCCAACCAAGCCAGGGAGCGCGACGCGGGCATTTTTCGGAATTTTCCCGGAGGTCGTGGACGAGCAGGGGAAAGGTGTCCCCCGGAACACGGGTGGCAAGCTTGTCATCCGAAAGCCCTGGCCGAGCATGCTCCGCGGATTGTGGGGCGACAACGAACGTTACAAGCAGGTCTATTGGTCGGAGGTGAAAGGATCCTATTTCACAGGCGACGGGTGTCGGCAGGATAAGGACGGGTATTTCTGGATCGTGGGACGCATTGATGACGTCCTGAATGTGGCGGGCCATCGGATCGGGACTGCCGAGGTGGAGAGCGCACTGGTGAGCCATCCTTCCGTTGCCGAATCAGCAGTCGTGGGGCGTCCGGATGAACTCAAGGGTCAGGCGTTGGTGGCCTTCGTGACGTTGAAGACAGGTGTTACTCCGAGTTCGCAGTTGCGGGAGCAGCTGCGTCAGCACGTGGGGAAGGAGATCGGCCCTGTGGCCAAGCCTGACGACATTCGTTTTGCGGACCTGCTGCCCAAGACCCGAAGCGGAAAAATCATGCGCCGGTTCCTGAAGCAAGTGGCGTCGGGCGCGGAGATCAAGGGGGATACGACCACACTCGAAGACCTGAGCGTCCTCTCCAAGCTGAGCAGCCAGGACGATTGAGGTTGGCGCCTGTTCCGGACACCGGGCGGCTGCACGGTGCTTATTGGCGCGCTGAGGCGCTTGTGTCAGCCAGGTCAAAGCATTGCAGGCTTCGGCCGTCACGCACGTAGAGGCGTCCGTCCGCGTAGGCGGGGTGGCTCCAAGTTTTGCCACAGACCTGTGCCTGGCCAAGGCTGGTGAAGCCGTAAGAGTTCGCGGCCGCCATTGTGAGCTGACCCGACTCATTGAGGACGAGGAGCTGATTGCCAACGGCGAGCGTGGCTGCGTAGTCCGCTTTGATTCCCTGTCCAAAGCCTGGCTGCGCCCAAACAATCTTTCCTGAGGATCCATCGAGGCAGATGAACTCAGGAGCTGCGCCCAGCCCGTAGAGATACCCACCCACAGCGGTCGGAGTGGAGAGGTTGATCTTCAAGGCCGGATTCCGCCAAAGCTCACGGGGAATGATCTTGTCACCCGAGGCCTCAACCTTGATGCACAAAGCGCCATAGGAGTGGCTGGCGACGAAAATCCGGTCTTCGCCCAACAGGACGGGTGAGACCGCGTGACGTTTGGCTGCGGTTTTGACTGGCACTCGCCAGAGCACGGATCCGTTGGCCGGATCCACCGAGGCCAGCGCTTCGCCGGTAAACGCGATCACCTGTCGCCGGCCTGCAAGCGTGGCGGCGATGAGACTCGAGTAGGCGGTCTCGTCCTTGAGGGCTTTCCAACGGATGGCACCGGTCTTCTTGTCGAGCGCGGCGAGAGTCGCGCCGTTGGTGCTTCCGGCGGGAATGATGACCAAATCGGACTCCACCAACCCGCTCCCGTTGTGGCCGCGCCGCGGTGCTGCACCCTCCGCCACCTTCATTCCCAGGAAGACCGTCCCGAAGTCCCGTTCGTAATCGACGCCCCATTGTTCGGAACCATCCGAGAGCGAGAGGCAGCGAAAGACTCCGCGGCATGACTGGACATAGACGCGGTCGCCGTCCAGGAAGGGAGTGCTTCGCGGACCCTTGCCCCATTCGTCGCCGAAAGCTTCACCGAAGGGGTGACTCCAGACATCACGGCCGTCGGTGGCGTTGAGCCTGCGGGCGACCTCCTTCCCGTCGCGCTCCTCGAGAAAGATCAGCGCATCCCCTGAGAGCACGGGCGAGGAGAAGCCTGGGCCAATTTCCCTGCGCCAGATGGGTTGGATCGAAGCGGAAAGCTTTGAAAGAGGCTTGAGAGCGGGTGAGTGGCCGTCGCGATTTGGACCGCGCCATTGAGGCCAGCTCTGGGCTGCGAAAGCCGGGATGGCAAGGAGAATGATCGATCCGAGCAGAGCGTACGGAGCTTTGCCGATCCAGGCAGCGCCGAAGGTTCGAAGGCGGGCGGGAGCCCGGCCTATTCTGCGACCGCGAGGTCCATGTCGCGGGTGTAGTAAAGAATGCGTGAGCAATTCGGACATAGGACGAGTTCCTTCCCGCCCTGGCATTGGAGCACGATACTGCGGCTCAGCCCCATGTGACAGCCGCCGCAGACGCCGTGAGTGATTCCCACGAGCGCCCTGCCAGGCTTGTTTTTCTGAATGCGTTCGTATCGGTTCAGCAGGCTCTCGTCCACTTGAGCCGCCCAGGTGGATCGCTCAGCCTCGGCCGCGGTGAGATCTGCGCTCAGCTTCTCTTGACGGGCCTTCAGTTCTGCAATGCGCGAATCAAAAGTCTTTTTGGTGGCCTGGGCCTGTTCAGCGGCGGCGGCCGCCTCCTTCTGTGCCTGCTCTATGCGCTCCATGACGACGATCTGCTGGTCATCCAGCTTGATGATCTCGGCTTTGCAGGTTTCGATCTCGTTGGCCAGGGCTCTGTATTCCTCGTTCTTCTTGGTCTGAAACTGCTGGAGGGAGTACTTCTCAATCTGCCCCTTCTTGGCCTCGACATCGAGTTCGAGTTTTTTTCGCTCGGACTCGAGCTGCTTGACCTTGAGCTTGGCCTGTTCGAGAGCCGCCAACCCAGCCTTGGACTTGGACTCGAGACTGACCTGCTCCGCGGGGATCATCTGCAGTTCTTCTCGCAAAACCATCAGCTTCTGGTCTCGATCCTGCAGCACTAGCAATTTTTGGATGTTCTCGAACATGGGTCTTGATGCGATGTCTCGGGAAAGTAATGAGGTGGCCTACCGGAGTCAATGCAGGGGTTTATGGATGGGCAAGCGAACGGCGCATCTCACTTTTTTCGACTCGCGTCCGTCC